>JADCJL010000012.1 GCA_020247055.1 Acidobacteriaceae bacterium
CAAACTCGGACCGCTCGGGGACCTCATGGGTATGATGCCGAATCTTCCCGGCATGGGCGGGGGCATGATGAAAGAGCTCAAAAACGCCAAGGTCGACGAAAAAGAGCTCAACCGCGTGGTCGCCATTATCGACTCGATGACCGCTAAAGAGCGGGAAAACCATATGTTGATCAACGGCTCCCGCCGCCGCCGAATTGCCAAAGGCTCCGGCACCAGCGTCGAGGACGTCAACAACCTGCTCAAGCAGTACACCCAGGCCCGGAAGATGATGAAAGCGTTTTCGGGCACGCTGTCGGGCCAGGGTTTCCTGGGCAAAAAGCTTTCCAAACTGGGCAAGCTCCCCTCGCTGAGCGACCTCGGTAATTTCAAGTTCTAACCAGTTCCATCAGGAGTATAGAAAACAATGTTGGCAATTCGTCTCGCGCGGTTCGGTTCAAAGAAGAAGCCCACCTACCGCGTTGTAGTTATTGAAAAAGAGCGCGCTCGCGACAGCAAAGCGCTCGAAGTGCTGGGTCACTATAACCCGCTCACGGAGCCGGCTGCCGTCGTGCTGGACCACGACCGCTACGCCCACTGGGTCAAGGTCGGCGCCCAGCCATCCGACACCGTGGTCCGGCTCGTGAAGGCTAATCCGGCACCTGAGCCCGTGGCTGTCTAATGGCTGCCGCGCTCAAAGACCTCGTCGAAGGCATCGCCCGGTCGATCGTCGACCACCCGGCTGAGGTCTTGGTGACGGAGACAGGGGGCGACCAGGTCACTACCCTCGCCCTGCGCGTTGCCCCGGCCGATCTGGGCCGGGTCATCGGCAAACAGGGCCGGACCGCTCGTTCCATCCGCACCCTGCTCACCGCTGCCGCCCTCAAAGCCAATCGCCGGGTGAGCCTCGAAATCGTCGAGGATCGCTAAACCCCGGTGGATACCCCGACACCACAGTGGGTCACTCTTGCCGAAGTGGTTCGTCCCCGGGGCAACCGGGGGGAACTCCTTTGTGTCGATCTCTCTAAAGGCCCGGATCGCTACCTCGAACTGGGTAAAGTGATCGTGTTCGATGCCGCCCAGCAGGAGTTGGGGACCTTCCCAGTCGAGGAGGCTTGGCTCCATCAGGATCAGTTGATCCTCAAATTCGCCGGCATCAACTCCATCTCCGACGCCGAACGCCTCCGTGGCGGCGAAGTGCGGATCCCTTTCTCCCAGCGGGCCCCTCTCCCCCCCGGGGAGTACTATCTCTCCGACCTGCCTGGCTGTGCCGTTGTCGACGACTCGACCGGCGCCCCTCTGGGCATCGTCGCCGCCGCCCTCGAAATGCCCGGCTCCAATCTCATTGAGCTCGAAACCGGTACGCTCATCCCCCTCACCCGGGCCATCTGCCCCGTCATCGATCCAGCCAACCGGCTCATCCGGGCCACCCTGCCCGACGGTCTGCTCGAGTTGAACCGCAACTAGCGCCGCCGCCCCATGAAGTTCCACGTTCTCACCATCTTTCCGGATTTCTTCTGCGGTCCCTTTCACTACGGCATCGTCGCCAAAGCCGCCGCCGCCGGTCTGCTCGAACTCCATACCCATGACCTCCGCCAGTGGACCTTTGACCGCCATCGCACCGTCGACGACCGTCCGTTCGGCGGCGGCGAGGGAATGTTGCTCAAACCGGAACCGGTCTTTCACGCCACCGAAGCAATTTTCCGAGAAAAGAGTCATAATAGGAAGGTTGTCCTGATGTCGGCCCAGGGAACGCTGTTCACCCAGCAAACCGCCCGCCGGCTCAGCCGGGTTTCGGAACTGCTGCTTATCTGTGGCAGGTACGAAGGGATCGACGAACGCGTTGCCGCCCACCTGGTCGACGAAGAGATTTCTGTTGGTGATTTTGTCTTGAGCGGCGGCGAACTCGCGGCTGCTCTGCTGATCGACGCAGTGGCCCGGCTGCTCCCCGGGGTCCTCGGTAATGAGGCCTCCCGAGTCAATGAGAGCTTCTCGGAATCCCTGCTCGACGCTCCGCATTACACCCGCCCAGCCGATTTCCGGGGATGGAGAGTCCCCGAAGTTCTGCAAAGCGGCAATCATGAGGCGATCCGGCAGTGGCGGCAGCAAGCCGCTCTGGAAAAAACCAGAAAAAACCGGCCCGATCTTCTCCCCAAGCTTCCACTCTGAGGTAATCCACTATGCAACACGTAGCTCTCACCAAAATCGCTCAGCCCCAGGTGCGGACTGACCTGCCGGCTCTCCGGATCGGCGACTCCATTAAGGTTCACGTCAAGATCCGCGAAGGCGAAAAAGAGCGCATCCAGATCTATGAAGGCACCCTGATCGCCCGTAAGAACAAGGGCATCAGCCAGACCATCACCGTCCGCAAGATCAGCTTCGGCGTCGGCGTCGAGCGTATCTTCCCGCTCAACGCCCCCGTCATCGACAAGATCGACGTCGTCCGCAGCGGCTTCGTCCGCCGCGCCAAACTCTACTATCTCCGCGGTCTCAAGGGCAAAGCGGCTCGTCTCAAAGAGCGCGAATAGTTCCCCCCGCGGCGAGGTGATGATTGCCGCAGCGTTGCTCCAGCCGCTACGAGCGCGACTTGCGCAGTAAGGGTTTTCTGGCTATTGCGGGCGTTGATGAGGCGGGCCGGGGATGTCTCTTCGGACCCGTCTACGCCGCGGCTTGCATTCTCGACCCGCAGCGCCCCGTTCGCGGACTCGATGATTCAAAAAAACTCGATGCCCCCGAACGGCAGCGCCTCCAGCTCCTGATCGAACAACGCTCCCTTGCTTGGGCGGTGGCCTCCGCCTCCGCCGCCGAAATCGATTCCATCAACATCCTCCAGGCTTCCCGGCTTGCCATGCGTCGGGCCGTTGAATCCCTTCCCCGCCCCGCCGACTACCTGCTCGTAGACGCCACCTCCGTCGACCTTCCCCTCCCCCAGCAGGCCCTCATCCACGGCGACGCCCTTTCTCACTCCATCGCCGCGGCCTCCATCCTCGCCAAAACCCACCGCGACCGCCGGATGCAAGAGTTCGACCAGCAGTACCCCGGCTACGGCTTCGCCCGCCATAAGGGCTACGGATCGCCCGAACACCTCGACGCCCTCGACCGCCTCGGTCCCCTTCCGGAGCACCGATTCTGCTATGCTCCGGTTCGAGAGCGCGCGCAGCGGACTCTCTTCCCATGAATCCCCTGCCCGATCCCGCCCCCCCCTCCCGCTCCCCCGCCAGTTGGTTCGCCCGCCTGGCCGGACTCGCCTGGATCATCCTCTGCTTTGAACTCGGCGTCTTTCTGCTCGTCTATCCCTGGATGGACGGTTGGGAGCGCAACGAAATTGCCAACTGGCGCCCCGGCGCCCGCGAACTCTGGAACAACCCCTTCGTCCGTGGCGCCGTCTCGGGCCTCGGCGTTGTCAACATCGGAATTAGCCTCCGAAACCTCTATAGTTATCTCCGGCAACTGCTGTTTGATTAGCTAGAATTAGGAGAACACCGTGGCCCTCGAACAAGACCAAAAGCCAACCCCCGCTCCCGCGCCGGAAGCGCCCCTGTGGAAGCAGATCTTCTTCCAGCCCAAAGAGGAAACCCCGCGCCATACCATCGCCGAATGGACCGTTACCATTCTCCTGCTCCTGTTCGGCACCACCACCCTGGTCCAGGCTTTCGTCATCCCCACCGGATCGATGGAAGATACCCTGCTCATCGGCGACCATCTCCTCGTCGACAAACTCGCCTACGCTCCACCTGGCCCCATCAGTAAGTTCTTCCTCCCTTACTCGGAGGTCAAGCGTGGCGACATCATCGTCTTCCGCTGGCCCGACGATATCCGCATGACCTTCGTTAAGCGCGTCCTCGGCGTCCCCGGAGACCGCATCCGCATCGAAAACAAGCAGGTCTTCCTCAACGGCAAGGCCCTCACCGAACCCTACAAGTATCACAAGACCGAGTACTTTGACTCCTACCGCGACACCTTCCCCTCCGAGCCCAACACGCGCCTGAGCGAAGGTGGCCGCACCATGCTCGAAAAACACCTGAAGGGCAACGAAATCGTCGTCCCCGACAACGGCTACTTCGCCATGGGCGACAACCGCGATCAGTCGCTCGACTCCCGCTACTGGGGCTTCGTCCCGCGCGAAAACATCATCGGCAAGCCGCTCATCATCTACTGGTCCTACGATGCCCCCACCGAGCGCCTGCAATCCTCCACCCCGGGCTGGGACCACATCCAGGATCTGGCTACCAACTTCTTCACCAAAACCCGCTGGAGCCGCACCTTCAACCTCATCCACGGCTACCCGATCCAGTAACCGACCTCCCCCCCCATGCCCAAAACAGATCACCAATATGGCCTCATCCTGGCCGGCGGCCGCGGCACCCGCTTCTGGCCCCGCAGTCGCAAACGCTCCGCCAAACAGGTCCTGAATTTCTTCGGCGAACGCACCCTGATTCAGCAGACGGTCGACCGCCTTCGCACGATCCTCCCGCCCGAACGCATCTGGGTCATCACCAACTCCCATCTCCGCGACACCATCGCCAAACAACTCCCCGAAGTCCCCAAAAAGCAGATCCTCGCCGAACCCGCCCAGCGCAACACCGCCCCCGCCATCGGCCTCATCGCCCAGATCCTCCACCGCCAGGACCCCGATGCCGTCATGGGCGTCTTCCCCGCCGACCACGTCATCGAAAAGACCCCCCGCTATCTCCGCCTCGTCAAACCCGCCTTCAAAGCTGCCGCCGAAGGCAAAATCGCCGTCCTCGGCATCCAGCCCCGCTGGGCCGAAACCGGCTACGGCTACATCGAATTTCCCCCGGGAGTCACGGCCGGCGAAAGCACCCCGGTGCCCGTCCGCAGCTTCCGCGAAAAGCCCACTCTCGAAACCGCCAAAGAGTACGTCCACGCCGGTAACTTCTTCTGGAACGCCGGCATGTTCTTCTGGCGCGCCGATGTCGTGCTCAACTCCCTGCGCGATCATCTGCCCAAAACCGCCTCCCTGCTCGCCGGCCTACCGCCCTTCGCCAGCTCGAAGTTCAAGTCCGCCCTCGCCGAGACCTTCCCCGAGTGCGAAAACATCTCCATCGACTACGCCGTGCTCGAAAAGGCCCAGAACATCGTCGGCATTCCCGCCGACGAGTTCGGTTGGAACGACGTCGGTACCTGGAACGCAGTTTATGAGCTCGAAGCCCGCGGGATCTACTCGAACGTCTCGCGCGGCGAAGTCATCGCCGAACTCGCCACGGGCAACTACGTCGACGTCCCCGGCAAACTCGTCGCCCTCCTGGGTGTGGAAAACCTCGTCATCGTCGAAACCGCCGACGCTCTCCTCATCGCCGACCGCAACCGGTCGCAGCAGGTGAGCGACATCGTCAAAGCCCTCGAAAAACAGAAACGCGAAGAACTCCTATGAAGCAATACGCAGCATACCCAGAGATGGTCATCGACCCGGCCAAGACTTACACCGCGACGTTTGAAACCTCGCGCGGCCAGATCGTCATCGCCCTCGACGCCAAAAGCGCTCCCAAGACGGTCAACAACTTCGTCTTCCTCGCCCAGGACGGCTTCTATAACGGCCTGACCTTCCACCGGGTGATCCCCGATTTCATGATCCAGGGCGGATGCCCGGAAGGCACCGGCCGCGGCGGCCCCGGCTACCGGTTCGCCGACGAGTTCGCCGGTAACCCCAACACCCACGAACGTGGCGTCCTCTCCATGGCCAACGCCGGCCCGGGCACCAACGGCAGCCAGTTCTTCATTACCCACGTTCCCTGCCCTTGGCTCAACGGCAAGCACACCGTCTTCGGCAAGGTCACCAGCGGCCTCGATGTCGTCGACGCCGTCAAGGGCGGCGACACCATCACCGCCGTCACCATCACCGCCGCCTAGGTCCCCCTCCCACGGACAACGGGGCGCGCAACCCGGTAGAAAGGAGTAGCATAACGCGATGCGCTCCTTCTTCACCGGGTTGCTTTTGTTTCATGCCGTCCTCTCCGCTCAGTTCATTGTGCGGCCCGTCCCTGTTCCTCCGGAGGTGCGCCGTTATCTCGAATTGACCGATGCGCAAACAACCCGCATCCAACAGCTGAACAGCCGGTTCGAATCCTACCGGCTCGATAAAGTAATCCGGCAAATGACCGTCCAGCAGGAGCTCGCCGAACAGATGCGGCAAGACCCGCTCGACCCCACCGCCATCGGCCTTCGCCACGTCGAGCTCGAATCCATCCGCCGCGAAACGGAAGCCAAAAAAGCCAGAACCATCAACGACATCCAGGCACTCCTCACCCCTTCGGCACCAAAACGTGGGGCGGTCTCGTCGGCATCCTCGGCTACCCGGTGCTGATTCATGGCGGCACCCTGACCGCGCCGAACTTTGCCTTCCGGAACCCGCAAGGTCAGTTCGATGTCGAAAACGTCGGCGTCGCCCCGGATATTGAGGTTTGGCAGGATCCGAAACTCCTCCGCCAAGGCCGGGACCCGCAGCTGAAAAAAAGCGATTGCCGTCGCGCTGGAGGCGTTGGAGAAAGCGCCCAAGCCCCGCCCCGCCGAGCCCGTTTACCCCGTTTACAACTAACACCTCTAATGGATTCCCGCCCTCTGGCCGATTACCGCTAGAGTGCTGTCGAAGAATCTTCCCCGCTACCTCTTTCTGCTTTTCAGCCTCGTGCTGTTGGCCGAAGGGCTGGCCATGAACTTCGGTTATGTCCGGGGCTATGCCTACGGCAGCGGCGGCGATCTGGATCAGGATTATTGCGCCGCCAAGGCGCTGCTGCAGGGCAAGAGCATCTACGGCGATCTGAGCGTCGTCTGCGACACGGCCAAGCAGCGGAACCGGCCGGAGCTTGAGAACTTTCATCCGCCCATCACGACCCTGGTGTTGCTGCCCTTTGTCGCGGTCGGCATCTCGATTCAGTCCATGTTTTTCCTCTGGGGCATGGCCTGGGTCCTGGTCTATGCGGCGGTGATCCATCGGGCGATGAGCGATTTCGGCATCGCGCCGCACTTGCGTTGGGTGCTGCTCGGCTTTGCGCTGCTTTGGTTTCCGCATCTGTCGCAGAGTATGAACGGGCAATTCTCGACGGCACTTTTGGCGCTCGTGTTTCTCGGCTGGCGCTACCTGCGCGACGGGCGCGACGACCTCGGTGGAGTGGCCCTCGGCGCGGCCACGGCGATCAAGTTGTTCCCCGGCCTGCTCGGCGTCTACCTGCTGGCCACGCGGCGTTACCGCGCGTTGGCGGCGATGGTCGCGGCGTTTGTGGCGATGCAGGCCCTCGCTTACGTCGTAGTGGGCCACGCCGATTATGTTCATTTCTATACCCACGTCATGCCGGAGGATTCCCGCCGTTACGCGAGCGTCTGGATGAACCAGTCCTTCACGGGGACGATGGTCGCGCTGTTGCGGCCGAATCCGCATTTTCAGAATCTGTTCGATTGGCCCACGCTGGGTCCGGTGCTCGTGTACGGCGCTGCGCTCGCTTTCGTGGTCCACGCGGCCAATCGGACGTGGAGGAGCGAACGCGGCGGTGAGCACTATTACTGGCATTTCGTCGCGTTGGCGGTGATCTTGTGTCCGGTCTCGTGGGATCACACGGTGGTGGTGATGGCGCCGTTGTACCTGCTGTTGCTGGCTCGTTTCGGGTCGGCGAACAAGCAGGAGCTGATGTTCCTGGTGGCGGGATTGATGGCCTTGGCGCAGGTTGACGACCTGACGTATGTCCGTGAGGTGATCGAGAAGGTGCCGAAGATTCCTCTCAGCGGCCTCTTACAGGCAAGGGCGCAATTGTGGGCGACGTTGGGGATCACGCTGGTAAGCGCCGCGCTGCTCTCGTCCCCGCAACTCGCGCAACGCAAAGCCAGGAGGGCAACGCCGCTCGCGGTGTCGCCCGATAGCGAATTGAGCTACGATCCTTCCTCCGCCCAGTGATCCGTCAAATGGCCCTTGCCCAACGCACCCGGCTCGACGCCCTCGCCCAGGTGCTGCGTCAGTACGACCTCGCCTGCAGCGCCGTTGCCAACAACCTACTGCCCTTGCCCCAGCCGCCGCCTGCCTCCGCAACCGTCCCCCCCGGGTCAGGTCCGGGGTCCTCTGCCATGCCCGCCGCGTGTCCGACCGCCCTCCTCATCGGCAACATTAACTCTGTGCCCGGGTTCTCCGCCGCACGCTGATCCACCGTTCCATAAGACCCCCAACAGCGCTACACTGCAATCCATGCGCCTGCTGCTCGCCCTGCTACCCGCCCTCGCCCTCGCCCAGCAACCCTACGACGTCCTCATCAAAAACGGACGCATCGCCGACGGCACCGGCAACCCCACCTTTCTCGCCGATGTCGCCCTCACCGGCGGCAAGATCACCGCCATCGGCAAACTCAACGGCCTCGCCAAACGCACCATCGACGCCACCGGCCTGATCGTTGCCCCGGGCTTCATCGATATCCATAACCACTCCGATACCTCCCTGCTCGCCGACGGCAACGCCCAGTCCTTCATCCGCCAGGGCGTCACCACCCTCATCTTCGGCGAAGGCCCCTCCGCCGCCCCCTCCCGCGACTTCCCCCGCTTCACCAACTACTGGGAACGCCTTCTCCGCACCGGCATCTCCCCCAACGTCGGCAGCTACGTCGGCTCAAGCCAGGTCTGGACCCAGGTCCGCGGCCCCAAAGCCGGCCCCCCCACCCCCGCCGAACTCACCAAAATGCGCGCCCTCGTCAAACAGGCCATGGAAGACGGCGCCCTCGGCGTCTCCAGCTCACTCTCCGGCCCTCCCGGCTCCTGGATCGATACCGACACCCTCGTCGCCCTCTGCGAAGAGACCCGCCCCTACGGCGGCATCTACTCGACGCACATGCGCACCGAAGGCCACGGCGTCTTTGAATCCATCGCCGAAGCCATCACCATCTCCAAACGCGCCGCCGTCCCCGTCGACATCATCCACCTGAAGCTGGCCGAAAACAAGCTCTGGGGCAAGATGCCCGAAGTCATCGCCACCCTCGCCAAGGCCCGCGCCGACGGCCTCGAAGTCGAAGCCCACGTCTATCCCTACCGCGCCGGCCAGAACAACCTGTCCAGCATCATCCCCCCCTGGGCCCACGAAGGCGGCGTCAATGAACTCCTCAAACGCATCCAGGACCCCGCCCTCAAAGAGCGCCTCACCCGCGAAATCCTCAACGGCATCCCCGGCACCAACTGGTACAACCATTTCACCGCCACCGGCTCCTGGGAGGGCATGCAGGTCTCCTCGTTTTCGAACCCCAACTACAAAAAGTACGAAGGCCAGCGCATGAACCAGATCATCGCCGCCCTCGGCAAAGAACCCGTCGACGCGCTCTTTCAAGTGCTCCTCGATAACGGCGGCTCCGTGCCCACCGTCTTTTTCCACCACAACGAAGAGGATATGCGCTACGCCCTCAAGCAGCCCTTCGTCTCCATTGGCTCCGATGGCCGCGCCGTCGCCACCACCGGCCTGCTCGCCGCCGAACACCCCCACCCCCGCTACTACGGCACCTTTCCCCGCATCCTCGGCCGCTACGTCCGCGACGAAAAGGTCATCACCATGGAAGAGGCTATCCGCAAAATGACCTCCGCCAATGCCAACAAGCTCCGCCTCTATGACCGCGGCCTCCTCCGCGCCGGCTTAGCCGCCGACGTCACCATCTTTGATCCGGCCAAGGTGATCGACCACTCCACCTACGAAAAGCCCCACCAGTACTCCACCGGCATCGTCCACGTCTTCGTCAACGGCGTCGCCGTCCTCCGCGACGGCGAACACACGAGCGCCCGCCCCGGCACCATCGTCCTGCGGCAGCGCTAAGACAGGCGCCGCAGCCGCTTACGAGCGCACAGGCCGCGCGGGCACGGCACCAAGCGGCGAGGAACTCGCCCACCCCGCCGGGCCGAAGCGAGTCCGTTGGGCGCGGTTCCCCAAAGAGCGCACAGGCGGCGCCGGCCCGGCACCAACGGGCGAGGAACTCGCCCCACCCCGCCGGGCCGAAGCGAGTCCGTTGGGCGCGGTTCCCAAAAGAGCGCACAGGCCGCGCCGGCCCGGCACCAAGCGGTGAGGAACTCGCCGACCCCGCCGGGCCGAAGCGAGTCCGTTGGGCGCGGATCCCAAAAGAGCGCCCAGGCCGCGCCGGCACGGCACCAACGGGCGAGGAACGCGCCCACCCCGCCGGGCCGAAGCGAGTCCGTTGGGCGCGTTCCTTAAACGTACTTGTACATCAGCTCGAGCAACTCCTTCTGCATCGCCGCCGCCTTGGCCGGATCCCGCGAAGCAAACGCCGCAGCGACGCAGTGTTCAAGGTGCCCCTGCATCACCTGCTTCGACAACCCCCGCAGCGCCTGCTGCACGCTCGCAATCTGCACCAGCACCTCCGCGCAGTAGCGGTCCTCCTCCACCATCCGGTGAATCCCCCGCACCTGCCCCTCAATCCGCTTCAATCGCTGCAGGTTCTTCTCTTTGCTCATATCCGTATCCGCCCCAACCGCAAACTGTTCCCCAGCACGCTCACCGAACTGAGCGCCATCGCCGCGCTCGCCAGCACCGGGTTCAACTCCCCCGCCGCCGCCAGCGGGATCCCGATTGCGTTATAGAAAAACGCCCAGAACAGGTTCTGTCGCATCACCCGCACCGTCGCCCGCGCCAGCGCCAGCGCATCCGCCGCCGCCGTCACATCCGCCCGCAACAGCGTCACCCCCGCCGTCTCGGCCGCAATATCCGACCCCGTCGCCATCGCCAGCCCCACATCGGCCTGCGCCAGCGCCGGAGCATCGTTCACCCCGTCCCCAATCATCGCCACCACCCGCCCCTCCCGCTGCAACCCCGCGATAAACTCGAGCTTCTCCCCCGGCAGCAGCCCCGCCCGAACCTCGCCAATCCCCACCGCCGCCGCCACCCGCTCCGCCGCCGCCGCCCGGTCCCCCGTCAGCATCACCGTCCGCACCCCCAGCCGCCGCACCCCCTCCGCCGACGTCGCCTTCACCGGGTCTTCCACCTCCAGCGCCAGCGCAAACGCCCCGTCCACCGTCGCCGCCACCGCCAGCGAACTCTCCACCCCCACCCACGACGGCCGCCCCACCCGCACCCGCCGCCCCTCCACCACGCCCTCGGCCCCCAACCCCGGCGTCGCCGCAAAGCCGGTCACCTCCGGCAGCGGTCCCCCCGCGTAGTTCACCACCGCCTGCGCCAGTGGATGCTCGGAATGCGCCTCCACCCCCGCCACCAGCGGCAGCCATCGCCGGTCCCCCTCGAGAGCCGTCACCACCGGCCGCCCCGCCGTCAACGTCCCCGTCTTATCGAGCACCGCCACATCCACCCGCGCCAGCCGCTCCATCGCCTCCCCGCCCTTGAACAACACCCCCAACCCCGCCGCCCGCCCCGTCGCCACCATCACCGCCGCCGGCACCGCCAGCCCCATCGCGCACGGGCAGGCGATAATCAACACCGCCACCGCCGCCTCCAGCGCCCGGCCCGCCCCGCCGCCCACGCCCCAGTACCAAACCGCAAACGTCAACCCCGCAATCGTCACCACCACCGGCACGAAAATCGCGCTGATCCGGTCCGCCAGCCGCTGCAGCGGTGCCCGCGTCGCCTGCGCCTCCCGCGTCATCCGCACAATCTGCCCCAGCATCGTCCCCGCCCCCACTGCCGTCGCGCGAAACTCCAGCGCACCCGCCCCGTTCAGCGTCCCCGCCGCCACCCGGTCCCCCACTCCCTTCGCTACGGCCACCGGCTCCCCCGTCAACATCGACTCGTCCACCGCCGACGCCCCCGCCTCCACCACCCCGTCCACCGGAATCCGCTCGGCCGGCTTCACCAGCAGCCGGTCCCCCGCCGCCACCTGCTCCACCGCCACGCTCACCCACTCCGCGCCCCGTCGCACCCACGCCGTCGCCGGCGCCATCCGCGCCAGCTTCCCAATCGCCGCCGCCGTCTGTTCCCGCGCCCGCGCCTCCATCGCCCGCCCCGCCAGCACGAGGCCCAGAATGAACACCACGGCCTCGAAATACACCTCGTGGACCCACCCGGCCAGCGCCGCCGCCGAATAGGCAAACGCCGCTCCCGTCCCCAGCGTGATCAGCGTGCTCATATCCGTGTTGCCGTGCCGCAGCCCGCGCACCGCCTTGACGTAATACCCCCGCCCCGGCCCCGCCATCACCACCAGCGTCAACCCCAACTGCACCCAGTTCCACGCCCGGTTCCCGTGCCCGGCAAAGGGCATCGCCGCCATCATCCCCAAGCCAATCGCCAGGCTCACCGCCGCCGCCCGCCCATGGCTAGCCTCGGCGCGCACCGCGGCCTCGTAGCCGCTGTCGACAATCGCCGCCACCAGCTTGGCCGGCGCCGCCACCGCCGGGTCAAACACCACGCTCGCCTCGTTCGTCAGCAGGCTCACCGCCGCCCGCTCCACGCCCGGCACCTCCTCGAGCGCCCGCTGCACATGCGCCTGGCAGGCGGCGCACGACATGCCGCCCACCGGAATCACCACCGTCTTCACGGCGCCAGCCGCGCCGCAAACCCGGCCTTCCGCAAAGCCGCCAGCGCCGCCTCCGCATCGGCCGCCCCAATCACCGCCGCGCCAATCACAACAGATTCCACCTGCACGCCCGGCGTCTTCTCAAGCGCCTGCGTCACGCGGCGCACACAAGCTCCGCAATGCATGCCATCAATTTTGAGTTCCATAGGTCGTATAGGGTATACCCCTATACCCTATCCTACCTCTTCCGCGCCCGCCGCGAAGTAGCCCACCACCAGCAGCCCCAGAAACAGCTGCAGCACCTCGCTGTCCCCCAGGTTGTACTCAAACACCCCCGCCGTCAACACCCCGATCACCACCGCCGCCACGCCGTGCAGCACCGCCCGCCGCTCCGCCTCCACCGCCCGCCGCGCCCCCCGCGCAAACACCACCAGCGCCCCGCCCAGCATCCACAACAAAGCCGCCACCGCCGGCACCCCCCGCTCGGCCGCAAAATGCAGGTAAATGTTGTGCAGATGGTCGTACCACCAACTCTGGGGAAACGGCCGCGGGATATCCGCCGGGGCGTATTCCGGAAACTTCCGCTTCACCATCTCCGGCCCGATGCCCAGCAGCGGATGCGCCTCGATCATCGCCACCCCCGTGCGGAACATCGCCTGCCGGTGCGCGTTCGAATCCAGGTCCCCCCGCGGCCGCACAATCGACAACGCCCGGTCCCGCAGCGTCGCCGGCCCCACGGCCAGCACCAGCCCGGCCAACAATGGCAGCGCCAGCACCACCGGCCGCTTCCAGCTCCAGACCAGATAAACCACCCCGGCCGCCGCGCCAATCCACATCCCCCGCGTCTGCCCCAGCAGCAGCGCCAGCCCCGTCACGCCCGCCACCACCGCCCCCCGCCAGTCCCGCGCAAACAGCCACCACGCCACCCCCAGCAGCAGCACCATCATCATCTCGCCGCCAAACGTCATCCAGTGGCTCATGAACCCTGTCGTGCGGTCGGCAATGTAGGCCATGGTGAAGTCCACCCCGGCCGCCTTCGCCGCGGCGTACTTCCGCCCGTACTGCACGAAGCTCCACAGCGCCGACAGCACCCCCGCCGCCCCCAGCCCCGCCAGAATCCACCGCACCTCCACCCACCGCCGCAGCGCCGTCGCCAGCGCGAACAGAATCAGGTAGACAAAAAACTTCCTTAACTGCGGCACGCCCGCCGCCGGCGCCTCGCTGCACAACACGGCCAGCACCGACAGACCCACAAACGCCGCCAGCGGCACCCCCACCGGCGGGAAACGCCGCTCCCGCCCCTGCCACAGCGCCAGCGCCACGGCCACCCCCAGCAGAATCTGCGAAACGGCAATCGAACACAAAGCCGCCACCAGGGCGCCCCCGGCCGCTGCGATCAAAACCCTTTGCCACTGCTCGGAACCCATGCGCAAGCCTACGAGTATGACAAAATGGGAGTTAGTTCGCGACCATGCAGATCTACCTGCTCCGCCACGCCATCGCGGAGGAACCGAAACCCGGAGTACCCGACGCCGATCGGGCACTAACCGGAGAAGGCGTCCGCAAGCTGCGCGACATTTTGAGAAGAGCCCGCGTCGGGGGACTCTCTCCCGGCCAGATTTTGACGAGCCCGTTTCGCCGCGCCCGCGAGACCGCCGAGCTCGCCGCCAAAGCCCTGGACTTCGCCGAACCCCTGCTCACCACCAACTCGCTCGTACCCTCCTCCGTCGCCCAGGAAACCTGGGACGAGATCCGGCTCTACAAAGGCGAACCCGCCCTCCTGCTCGTCGGCCACGAACCGGCCATGAGCCACCTGACCGGCTTCCTGCTTGCCGTGCCCGAACTGCAGATCGATTTCAAGAAAGGCGCCATGGTCCGCATCGACGTCCCGTCGCTCGGCCCCCGGCCCCGCGGCGTCCTCAAGTGGATGCTGGCCCCCCGGCTTGCCGGCTGAGCCAGGCAAGAGCCTCCTCGCGCGTCGACAGGTTGCCCTCCAACTGCTCCTCCTCGAGCGCCCGCAGCAACTCGCCAATCCGCGGCCCCGGCGCTACCCCCAGCGCCATCACATCCCGCCCCGTCACGAGCGGCGCCGGCCGCAACTCCTCCGGGCGCAACCCCTCCCACTGCGCCCGCGCGTACTCGTACGTCCCCAGCCGTCCGCTGCTCGCCAAACAATCGAGACGATGCAGCTCGAGCAGCTCAGCAAACCCCTCGTGCCGCAGAAACCGCTTCAGCGTGGCCGGCTTCATCTTCGGCAGTTCCAGAAACCGCATATGGCAGCTCACCAGATACTCCACCCGCTCGATCAACTCGCCCGCCGCCCGCAGCCGCCGCAGAATCCGCCCGGCCATCTCGGCCCCCACCCGGTCGTGCCCGTTGAAGCGGATCCGGTCCGTCACCGTCTGCGTCACCGGCTTTCCCACATCGTGCAGCAGACCGCCCCACGCCAGCCCCGGCCCGGCCGCTCCCATGTGCCGCAGTAGCGCCAGCGTATGCACCCACACATCGCCCTCCGGGTGCCAGTCGGCCGGCTGCTCCACCCCCTGCATCGCCTTCACCTCCGGCAACAGTTCGGCCAGCAGGCCGCAGCGGTCAAGCAGTTCCATGCCCCGGGCCGCCCCGCCCTCCCCCAGAATCCGGTTCAACTCGGCGAACACCCGCTCGACGGCAATTCGCCGGATCGCCCCCGGATCAATCGCCGCCAGCGTCGCCCCGTCAATCGCAAAATCCAGCCGCGCCGCAAACCGCACCGCCCGCAGCATCCGCAGATGATCCTCGGCAAACCGCACCGCCGCATCGCCAATCGCCCGCACCGTCCGCCGCGCCAGGTCCTCCCGCCCCCCCACGAAATCGAGCACCTCGCCCGAGAACGGATCGAGAAACAGCCCGTTGATCGTAAAGTCCCGCCGCCGCGCGTCCGCGCTTGGGTTCGTTTCGTAATTTACCGTTTCGGGCCGCCGGCCGTCGGCGTAGACCCCATCGCTGCGAAAGGTCGCCACCTCCACCTCACCCACCAGCATCACCCCAAAATGCGCCCCCACCGGCCGCGCCGCCGGAAACAGCCCCGCAATCTCCTCCGGCCGCGCGCTCGTCGCCACGTCGTAATCCTCCGGCGTCAACCCCAGCAGCAGATCCCGCACGCAGCCGCCCACCAGCCACGCCTCGTGGCCCGCCGCCCGCAGCACCCGGATGATTTCAGCGCCCTCTTGCATCCGCTATTATCGTAGCTGGAATGCCTGAGCCACCTGAACGCCAGGCAACCGCACCCGGAAGCAGCTCCCGGGTTGTTGTTGCCACCACCGTTGCGCTGTCGTTTATTTCGTTTTGGCGGGGCGCGGCAATCGTCCTGAGCGATCTGGCCTCGACCATGTTCTACGTCGGAGGCATCACCGAACAGGCCATCGGCAAGTCCGCCCCCTGGTTCGTCCTGGCGGTCATGCTGTTCTCCTTCGCCGTCCGGTCGATCTACATGGAGAGCTGTTCCATGTTCGTCCGCGGCGGCGTCTATGTCGTCGTCCGGGACTCGATCGGCCCCAACATGGCCAAGCTCTCGGTCTCCGCGCTCGTCGTCGACTTCATCCTCACCGGCCCCATCTCCTCGGTCAGCGCCGGGCAGTACATTGGCCGACTGATGAACGAAATGGGCGAGGTGGCGGGCTATCCGCTGCACGTCAATCCCAACCTGTTCGCCGTCTTTTTCGGCATCGCCGTCACGCTCTATTTCTGGCGCAGCAATACGCGCGGCATCCACGAATCGAGCGGCCATGCGCTGCGCATCATGCAGATCACCACCGTCATGGTTGTGATTCTGGTGGCCTGGTCCGCCCTCACGCTCCTGCTCCGCGGCGGCGCGCCGCTGCCCCCGGCGCCGGTGGCGGCCAATCTGACGATGAACGAACACTCGCTCGGCTGGCTCGAAGGAACCTTCTGGCCCAGCATCAGCGCGGCGATGCTCGTGGTCGCCTTCGGGCATTCGCTGCTGGCCATGAGCGGCTTTGAAACCCTCGCCCAGGTCTACCGCGAAATCGCCTATCCCAAGATGAAAAATCTTCGGATCACCGCCAACATCGTCTGCGTCTACGCCCTCCTCTCCACCGGCCTCATCTCCCTGCTGGCCGTCATGATCATCCCCGACGCCGTCCGCCCCCAGTACTACGACAACCTCATCGGCGGCCTCTCCATGAGCCTCGTCGGCCCGCCCCTGCTCAAGCTCGGCTTCCACATCTTCGTCGTCATCGTCGGCGGCCTCATCCTCTCCGGCGCCGTCAACACCTCCCTCATCGGCGCCAATGGCGTCCTCAACCGCGTCGCCGAAGACGGCGTCCTGCTCGCCTGGTTCCGCAAACCCCACTCCCGCTTCGGCACCACCTACCGCATCATCAACCTCATCGTCCTCCTCCAGATCCTCACCATCCTCGGCAGCATGGGCGACGTTTATCTGCTCGGCGAAGCCTACGCCTTCGGCGTGGTCTGGAGCTTCTTCCTCAAAGGCCTCGGCGTGCTCGCCCTCCGCTTCCAGCGCCACGATCAGGAGTACAAAACCCCGCTCAACCTCCACTGGGGCGGCCGCGAACTCCCGGTGGGCCTCGGCGCCACGGTGCTCATGCTCTTCCTGGTCGCCATCGCCAACCTGTTCACCAAAAAAATCGCCACCGTCTACGGCGTCTCCTTCACCCTCATCCTCTTCGCCGTCTTCCTCATCTCCGAACGCGTCAACGCCCGGCGCACCCGCAAGGCCGTAGCCGCCAAGTCGAACGCCCTTGAAGAGTTCAACCTCGAACATCAGCCCCGCGTTGAAACCGCCCACCTCACCGCCCGCCCCGGCTGCATCCTCGTCGCCGTCCGCGACTACAACAACCTCGAACACTTCCGCCGCATCATCGAAAAAACCAACCTTCGCCGCCACGACGTCGTCGTCATGACCGTCCATCCCATCTCGGCCGGCGCCGGCGAGTTCGAACTCCAGAACGAACAACTCTTCGGTTCTTATGAACAGGAGCTCTTCTCCCGCGTCGTCACCGTCGCCGAAAAAGAGGGCAAACCCGTCGAGTTACTCGTCGTACCGGCCATCGATCCCTTCGCCGCCATGATCCAGGCCGCCAATCAATTAAAAGCCTCCCGCCTCGTCACCGGCGTCTCGGCCAAGATGGCCTCCGAAGAGCTGGCCCGCCGCATCGGCCTCGCCTGGGAAGCCCTGCCCGAACCCCGCCATCCCCTGTCGCTGGAAGTCATCCGCCCCGACCGTCAGTCCACCTTCGTCAACCTCGGCCCGCACCCGCCCCGCCTCTGGCCCGAAGATCTCGACCGGCTCCACGATATCTGGCTCAAACTCACCGACCGCGAAGGCCTCGGCCACAAGCTCCACCATCGCGACGTCGTGGGCGTAGCCCTCCGCCGCCTCGAAAAGGAACTCGAATCCGACGACAAGCCCGAGATCCTCTCGCAGATCAAAGACGAAATGCGCCGCAACTAATTCGGCTTGCCGCCGCCTTCCTGCTGCGCCTGCAGCAAAGCCAGCGCCTTCAGTTCCTTTTTGGTCGGCGGTACCACCGCGCGCTCGTAGTCGTGGTCTTTGTAGCAGGAACAGCAGCGGACCTTGGCCGGCTCCGTACCCACCAGCGAAACAATGGCATGGTTAGTAAGCCGCTTACACTTGGCACAGTAATCGTCGAGGATGTCGCCGAGTCGAAACTCGCTCATAGTAGCGCCGAGTATAACAAAGCTATCGTGGCGCAGCCCAGGATCACCCAAAAAGAATCGATCCGCGTGCGAAACAAAAGCACCCCGGCGGCCACCGCCAGCCCCACGCCCCGCCCATCCACAATCGCCTCCCGCGCCAGCGGCAGAGCGCTCGCCAGGCTCAGCCCGGCCGACGCCAGCAGCACCGAATCGAGCACCCGCTGACCCACCGGATGCTCCCGGTGCCGCCCCAGCCACCCTACCAGCGGAATACTCAAAAACGCCGGCGTCACCAGCGCCAGCCATCCCATCGCCGCCCCGGGGTACCCCGCCAGATAGTAGCCAATCGCCACCAGATAGATCCCGTTCGGCCCCGGCGCCAGACGCCCCGCCGCCACCGCCGTCGTCAACTCCGGATCGGTCAGCAGACGGCGCTCCACCACCAGATCCTGCCGCACCACCGCCAGCGACGTCATCCCGCTGAAACTCAGCAGCGTCGCCTTCACCAGCAACAGATACAGCACCAGCAGGTTCATGCCACCCCCATCCGGTCCAGCGCCAACCCAACCCCTACCGCCACCACCAGAATCGCGACCGGCGACAGCCACCCCGCCCCCAGCGCCACCGCCGCGCCCCCCGTCAATACCCCAATCCGCACCCACCGCCCCCGCGCCGCGTACGGCCGCACCAGCTTGGCCGAGCTCACCGCAATCAGCGCCACCACCGCCGCCAGCGCCCCGCCCACCGCCGCGGCCACCCATGCCACCGCCCGCACCCGCTCATACCCATTCACCAGCCCCAGCACCACCAGCGACGCCGGCACCGAAACCGCCAACACCCCCGCCACCGCGGCCCCCCAGCCCCCCAACCGCCAGCCCAGCGCCGCCGTGCACGCCAAAACATTCGTCCCCGGCGTAAACCGCGCCAGGCCATAGATCAGCCCAAACTCCGCCTCGCTGAGCCACCCCCGCCGCTCCACCATCTCCCGCTGCAGCACCGCCTGAATCGACGTCCCGCCCCCCAGCGTCAGCCCGCCCGAACGCAGAAACAATACCGTCATCGCGCCCACGCGCCGCCTCTCCATGGGGCTACTCTAGCACCGCTACGCTAGACTCAAAGCATGCGCGGAAAATGGCTCTTGTTCGGAGGTTGCCTCATCCTGCTCGCGATCGCCGCCGGGGCCATCACCGTCTGGCGCCAGCAGCAGGCCAAACCCGCCGCCGTCGCCCCGCCGCCGCCCCCGGTCGAACCCTCGGGCGACCTCAGCATCACCGGCAAAATCGAAGCCCGCAACGTCGTCCCCGTCAAGGCCCCCTCGAGCGGCACCGTTGAAGAGTACCTCGTCAACGAAGGCGAAGAGGTCTACGAAGGCCAACTCGTCGCCCGCCTCCACAACCCCACCCTGTCCACCGAACGCGACCAGGCCAAAGAGCGCGCCGACAAAACCCAGGAACGCCTCAACCAGCTCGAAAGCCAGATGCTCGCCGCCCGCCTCGAAGTCTCCCGCGGCCGCGCCGAAGTGGCCCGCATCAAGGACGACTACGCGCGCGCCGACCGCGCCTACCAGCGCCAGTCCATGCTCAACCAGCAGGGCGCCACCCCCCGCCTTACCTTCGAAAAAGCCCGGAAAGAGTTCGAAGGCCTCCGCGCCGACCTCGAGACCACCACCGCCCGCCAGCAGGTCGCCGAAGGCCGCATCACCGACCTCACCCGCGACATCGACGCCACCCGGAAATCTCTCGAAGAACGCAACACCGACCTCGAAGCCGCCGAAGCCAACCTGCAGGCCACCCAGGTCCACGCCCCCGTCGACGGCATCATCCTCAAACGGAAAGGCGACGCCGGCGTCGAAATCCAGCAGGGCGAGGACGACCTGTTCGAAATCGCCACCGACCTCGGCAACCTCCAGGTCGTCGTCGAGATCAACGCGGCCCAACAGGCAAAGTTAAAAGAAGGCGCCCCGGCCCTCGTCTTCCTCACCGAAATGGGCAACGAGCCGATGAACGGCGAACTGGCCCGCATCGCCGACGGCCGCGCCACGGTGCTCTTCCAAAACCCCAACCCCCTCGTCAAACCCGGCCTCACCGCGCAGGTGAAAATCCGCCTGCCTTGATAGAATCGGGGCTGGTATGCAATTCCTCGAATCCAGCCTGATTGAACTGATTACGCAGACGGCCACCAATCTGCCCCCCGATGTCCGCAAAGCCATGGGCATCGCCCTCGATGAAGAGAAGCCCGGCACCCAGGCCGCGCAAGCCCTCAACATCATCGCCAATAACATCGACATGGCCGCCGAGGACGAAGGCCCTATCTGCCAGGACACCGGCATGCCCACCTTCGTCGTGCATACCCCGGTCGGCGTCAGCCAGATCGCCATCAAAAAGGCCATCAAAGCCGCCGTCGCCGAAGCCACCCGCCGCGGCAAGCTCCGCCCCAACTCCGTCGACTCCCTCACCGGCGCCAACTCGGGCGACAACCTCGGCGTCGAAACCCCCGTCATCCACTGGGAACAGTGGGAGCAGGACGACATCGAAGTCAAACTCATCCTCAAAGGCGGCGGCTGCGAGAACAAGAACATTCAATACTCCCTGCCCACCGAACTCGAACACCTCGGCAAGGCCGGCCGCAATCTCGAAGGCGTGAAGAAGTGCCTGCTCCACGCCGTCTGGCAGGCCCAGGGCCAGGGCTGCGCCCCCGGCGCCATCGGCGTCTGCATCGGCAGCGACCGCGCCCACGGCTACTACCTCGCCAAGCACGAACTGTTCCGCGAACTCGACGACGTCAACCCCGATCCCGTCCTCGCCCAGCTCGAAGCCGAGATCATGGCCGAAGCCAACAAGATCGGCGTCGGCCCCATGGGCTTCGGCGGCAACGTCTCGCTGATCGGCTGCAAGATCATGGCCGCCAACCGCCTGCCGGCCAGTTTCTTCGTCTCGGTCGCCTATGACTGCTGGGCCTACCGCCGCCTCGGCGTCCGCCTCGACGCCCAAACCGGCGCCATCAACCACTGGCTCTACCGCGACCCCGAACGCCCCGTCGAAAAGCTCTCCCGCATGGACGGCTTCCCGCTCACCGGCCGCGAAGTCACCCTCACCCCGCCCCTCACCGAAGCGCAGATGCGCAGCCTCCACGTGGGCGACGTCGTCATCATCCGCGGCGACCTCTACACCGGCCGCGATGCCGTCCACGCCCGCCTGATGAACGAACCGCCCCCGGTCAGCCTCGACGGCCAGATTCTTTACCACTGCGGCCCCGTCATGCTCAAAAACGGCGAGCAGTGGGTGGTCAAGGCCGCCGGCCCCACCACCTCGAGCCGCGAAGAGCCGTATCAGGCCGAAGTCCTCCGCCGCTATGGCGTCCGCGCCGTCATCGGAAAGGGCGGCATGGGTGCCAAGACCTCGAAAGGTCTTCAGGAGTGCGGGGCCGTCTACCTCAACGGCATCGGCGGCGCCGCCCAGTTCTACGCCCGCACGCTCAAGAAAGTCAAAGCCGTCCACTGGCTCGAACTCGGCATCCCCGAAGCCATGTGGCACCTCGAAGCAGACGGCTTCGTCGCCATTGTCACCATGGATTCCCATGGCAACAGCCTCCACGCCGACGTCGAAAAGACCACCGGCGAGTTGCTCGAAGCATTACGAAAGTGATAGCTTAGAGAGGTAGTGGCCAGGTAGCTCAGTTGGTAGAGCAGCGGACTGAAAATCCGCGTGTCGGGGGTTCAAGTCCCTCCCTGGCCACCACATCTCCGAGGCGACCTTCAGGGTCGCTTTTTTATTTTCCAGGCCTGCTATGCTGAACGCGAGTATGAACCGTAGAGCATTCTTCCAGGCCTGCCTCAGCGCCGGCGCCGCCTCCTGGGCCTCCCGCGCCGACGCCCTCGGCCTCCCCAAAGCCAAGATCACCCGCATTCGCTACTACAAGACCCCCACCGACGCCGCCGGGCGGCCCAACACCCGCCAGCCCCTCTTCAACCAAAGCACCAACGTCGTCCTCGTCGAAACCGACACGGGCCTCATCGGCGTTGGCGAAGGCGGCGCCCCCGACGTCATGGAACAGTGCGCCGGCCTCCTCATCGGCCAGGACCCCTTCCGCACCGACCGCCTCTGGCAGTCCATGTTCCGGTCGTACTTCTACCCCGCCGGCCGCGAAAAGGTCCACGCCCTCGGCGCCCTCGACGTCGCCCTCTGGGACCTTAAAGCCAAAGCCCTCGGCGTCCCCCTCTACCAACTCCTCGGTGGCCAGTCCCGCGACTACGTCGAATGCTACTCCACCGGCTACCCCGCCCAGGGCACCCCGAAAGAGGTCGCCAAAGCCTGCATCGACGCCGGCTTCCGCGCCTACCGCATCTCCACCGACACGCGCGGCCAGGTCATGGACCGCTTTGAAACCGTCAACCGCGTGGCCGCCCTCTGCGAACAGGTCCGCGAAGGCGTCGGCCGCGATGGCGGCTGGTGCATCGACTTCCACACCGAACTCGACTTCCCCGACGCCGTCACCCTCGCCAACAAAATCGAACCCCTCCGCCCCTACTTCGTCGAAGACCTCATCCGCAGCGAAAACCCCGGCGTCTACCGCAAACTCCGCGGCCAGGTCCGCGTCCCCATCGCCGTCGGCGAACAGTTCGGCCCCAAGTGGGAATGGAACGAGCTGATCGAAAACCACCTCATCGACTACGCCCGCGCCACCATCCCCAACGTCGGCGGCATCACCGAGTTCCAGAAAATCGCCGCGATGTGCGAAACCCACTACGTCGGTCTCGTCCCCCACTTCACCGGCCCCATCTCGGAAGCCGCCATGGTCCACTGCTGCGCCGTCTTCTCCGGCCCCGCACTGATGGAAATGGTGATGGGCGGCACCCGTCCGTGGCCCTACCTGAAAACCCACTACGACCTCCGCAACGGCAAGCTCTGGCCCAACGAACGCCTCGGCCTCGGCGTTGAAGTGGACACCTCGCAACTCCAGCAGATCGGCAACTACACCGAGGCCTATCAGCTCACCCCCATGCTGCGCCGGCCCGACGGGTCGTTAACGAACTGGTAGGGTAAGGAATATGCGCCTGGTCCTGCTCTTCTCGCTGCTCCTGCCCGCCTACGGCGAAGTGCTCTTCCGGCAGTCCGCCTTTGAAGCCGCGCCCCCCGATTGGTCCGCCTGGAGCCACCGTCCCGAGTCGAGGCCCCGCACCTTCGTCGATACCCGGGTCAGCCGCGGCGGTCGCGGCTCGCTCGCCGTCAACGGCCAGAGCAACGTGGCGGCCTACGGCGGCTGGCGCAAGCACGTCGCCGGCGTCCAGGGTGGCGATTGGCTCCGGCTCCGCGCCTTCTACAAGGCCGAAAGCGTCGCCGCCGAAAACTGGCAGATCGTCGCCCGCCTCGACTGGCAGAACGCCGCCGGCAAACGCTCCGGCGAACCAGCCTACGTCCCGTGGACCCAGCCCCAGGGTGAATGGAGCGAACTCCAGTCCGAAGCCCAGGCCCCGGCCGGCACGGCCTCGGTTTATGTCGAACTCTTCCTTGCCAACGCCCCACAGGGCACCGTCTGGTGGGACGACATCTCGCTCGAACGCATCCCCGCCCCGCCCGCCCGCAAGGTGAACGTCGCCACGGTCAACTTCCGCCCCCAAACCTCCTCCGGCCGCGAGGAGAACGTCAACCTCTTCCTCGCCGCCATCGCCAAATCCGTCCCCGCCAACGCCGACGTCATCCTGCTGCCGGAAGGCATCACCGTCGTCGGCACCGGCAAGAGCTATCAGGAAGTGGCCGAACCCATTCCCGGCCCCACCACGCGCGCCCTCAGCGAAGTAGCCAAAGCCCGCAAGGCCTACATCGCCGCCGGCATCTATGAGCAGGAAGGCCACGTGCTCTACAACACCGCCATCCTCCTCGACCGCCAGGGAGAGCTCGTCGGCAAGTACCGCAAAGTCTACCTCCCCCGCGAAGAGGTTGAAAAGGGGCTCACCCCGGGCACCCACTACCCCGTCTTCCCAACCGACTTCGGCAAGGTCGGCCTCATGATCTGCTACGACGTCTTCTTCGCCGAACCCGCCCGCGCCCTCACCAACCAGGGCGCCGACATGATCCTCATGCCCATCTGGGGCGGCGATGAAAACCTCGCCAAGGCCCGCGCCATTGAAAACGGCGTCTTCCTCGTCACGAGCGGCTACAACCACCCCACGTACATCATGGACCCTGGCGGCGAACGTCTCTCGCAGGCGCGCGAAATCGGCTCCGCCGCCACGGCCACCATCGACCTCGCTAAACCTTACAACTGGCCGTGGCTCGGCGAGATGCGCACCCGCCGCCTCAAAGAGCTGCGGGTGGATGTCGCCGTGCCAACGCCCGGGTTACTCCGCTAGGGCTGAACGATCACTTTCATCAAGCCCGGCTCCGCGTCATAGAGCCGTTTGAAGTAGGAAGGCGACTCGTCCAGCGTGATCTTGGCCGAAATGATCGGATCCACCTGAATCATGCCGCTGGCGAGTAACTCAATGCAGGCCGGGTACTCGCCGGACGAGCCGCAGGTGCCCTGCAGCCGAATCTCGCGCGTCACCACCTGCTGCAGCGGCAGTTCGATGTTCGGCGTAATGTTGCCGACCAGCGTCACCGCCCCGCCCTTGCGCACGCACGCAATGGCGGTCTTGATCGGGTCGGTCGCGCCCACGCATTCCAGCGCCACGTCCGCCCCCCGGCCCTGCGTCCGCTTCAAAATCTCCGCCTTCACGTCGCACTCGAGCGGGTTGAAGGTTTCGGTCGCGCCCAGCCGCTTGGCCATCGCCAGCTTCTCGTTGTTCGTGTCCACGGCGAACACCCGCGCGCAGCCGGCCACCTTGGCCGCCTGCAGCGTCAGCGAGCCAATCATGCCCGCGCCCACAATCACCGCCGTATCGCCCAGCTCGATCGGGGTCAATCGGACCGCGTGCACGCCGATCGAAATCGCCTCAATCAACGCGGCATGTTCGAAGCTCACCTCGTCCGGCAGCCCGTAAAGAATATGCTGCGGCACGGCCACGAACTCGGCAAACGCACCGTGGCGGCGGTAGTCGCCGCAGGAGACGCCCAGCACCATCCGGTTATCACACAGGTTCACCTGTCCCGCCCGGCAGAAGTGGCACTTGCCGCAGGAGACGGTGGAATCAAACGTCACCCGGTCGCCCACCTTCCACTGCGTCACGGCCGCGCCCACCTTGGCAATCGAGCCGGCCGCCTCGTGGCCCATCACCAGCGGCGGAATCCGCCGGCCGGAGCTGCCGTCCCAACCGTGGACGTCGCTGCCGCAAATGCCGCAGGCGCCCACGCGAATCAATACGTCCTCCGGACCTAACTCCGGCTCAGGGAAGTCCGTCACTTCCAGGTTCAGATACTCTTTCAACAGCAGTGCTTTCATCGCGAATACTACGGTATCATCGTCGCGTTATGGAGCGCAGAACCTTCCTTGGCGGCAGGCTGCTGGCCTATGCGCCGGCCAACCAGATCCGCCTCGGCGTCATCGGCAGCGGCAGCCGCGGCACCTTCGTCATGGGCGTTTTTTGAGAAGCGCACAGGCCGCGCGGGCCCGGCACCAACGGGCGAGGGACTCGCCCCTCCCGCCGGGCCG
>JADCJL010000120.1 GCA_020247055.1 Acidobacteriaceae bacterium
GCGATAGTCGACTGCCCACACTCGACCCCGAAGTTCGTCGACTCGGGGATCCTGTGCATCGATACGAACAGCTTCAAGGGAGGGGTGCTGCTGCCGCACAAGTTGCGGTACGTTGATCAGGCCACCTATCAGGAACGAATCGATCGGCTTGCGCCGGCGCCCGGGGACTTAGTCTTCGCCCGCGAGGGCAGTGTCGGCGAGTCGGTATCATCCCTCCTGGAACGACCGCATGTCTTGGGCAGCGTGTAATGCTCTTCCGGTTCTTCCATCACGTCTCGAACGAATTCATCCGACTCGCGATCACGACGCCGCTTTTTCTCAAGGGGTTACTCGATCTGCATAAGGGGATCGGCGCTAAGCACGTCAACGTTGGCGACATGAGAATGGCGATTGTTTCCGTGCCCCCGATGGCCGAGCAGCTTCGTGTCCTCAAGCGGGTTGCCGAACTCCGCCGCCTCTGCGCCGACCTTCGCCAACGCCTCACCGCCAGCCAAGCCACGCAGTCGCGTCTGGCCGAGGCGCTGGTGGATCAGGTGGCGTGAACGATGGAGATGGCCATGGCAACCGTCCCCGTCGTCATCGAGCAGGTCCTGGGCCGGTCCTGCCAAGGCGTGACCCAGCCGTTCATCTGCGTGGGGGACGACGGCGAGACCTATTACGTGAAGGGCGCCGGAGCGGGCCGGCGCAGCTTGGTCAGTGAGTGGACAGCCGGCCATCTGGCGACTGCCTTTGGATTGCCGGTGCCGCCCTTTGTCCTGGCCGAAGTGCCGCCGGCGCTGGTCGCCCTGAAAGTTCGTCCTGACCTGGCCGACCTCGGCGCCGGCCTGGTGTTCGCCTCGCGCAAGCTGGCTCACGCGCAGGAATTGACGTCCATCACGCGTGCGCGGGTGCCCGTGGAGACGGCGCGCGACGTCCTGGTGTTTGACTGGTGGGTGCGCAACCAGGACCGGATCCTGACCGACTACGGCGGCAACCCGAACCTGTTGTGGGACATGGAGGCCGATGCGCTGGCCGTGATCGACCACAACCAGGCCTTCGATTGGGAGTTCGATCCCCGGCGGTTCATGGAACTGCATGTGTTTGCCGAGCAATGGAACAGCGTGTTCGGCGACTTCGACGCGCGTGGCGCCTATGTGCAGCGCCTGGAAAGCCTGCTCACGTCGCTGCCCACCCTGCGTGCTAGCATCCCCGAGGCTTGGTGGTGGGTGGCGGACGATGTGCCCGCCCAGGTGTCCTGGGATGCCATCACCGACAGCCTCGAGCGCTGCCGCCGCGCCGACTTCTGGAACCTCCCGTGAACAAGCTCGCCTGCCAGTACGCCTTGCTCCGGTTTCGACCTTTCGTCGAGACCGGCGAGTTTGCGAACGTCGGCGTGGTGCTGCTGTGCCCCGAGAGCCGCTTCTTCGGCTACAAGTTGCTGAAGACCTATGCCCACATCACCCAGTTCTTCCATCAGCTCGACCGCCGGGTTTACCTGAGCGGCAAGGCGCTGTTCGTGGAAGAGCTTGATCGGTTCGCGGGGCACCTGCGCAAGGTGTCGCTCGATGGTCGCAAGCGGCAACCGGATCTGGATCTGGCTACACGCCTGTTTGCCGAGCTGACCCGCCCGCGCGACGCCATGCTTCAGTTCGATGACCGGCGCCTGGCGCTGACCGCAGACCCGAAGGCCACCTTGGCGGAGTTGTTTGACCACTACGTCGGCCGTGGCTTCGTGACCAAGACCTACCAGGAGCGGCTGCTGGAGAACAGCGTGCGCCGCATGCTCTTCGGCATCGATCTGGCCGAGGCGCTGCACTTTCAGCCCGGGAAGGTCGAGGCGGACAACTTCGTTGTCAACTTCCCGTTCGTCCAGCGCACCGGGCAGGCCATCACCCGGGTCATCAAGCCGCTTTACCTTGGGCATGCCGACTCGACCCGGGTGCTGACCCACGGGGGGCAGTGGGTGGACAAGGTGAACCGGTTGCGCAAGCGCAAGGCCTTGCCTGAATCGGTGCTCTTCCCCCTGGCCGCGCCGCCTGCGCGAGGACCGGCCTACGCCGCCTTCGAGGAAATCCGCGAAGACCTCGTGCGCGCGGAGGTTCAGGTGGTGGCCGCTAACGACGAGACCCGGATCCAGGCTTTCGCCGCGGCGCGGGCCTGACTTCTTGCTGGCCAGCGTGTCCCGAAAGGGCCTGGAAAACTGGTCAGGGGATGCTTGCACCGGCGGGAAGTGACCCCATCGGCAGGCGGCCTTCTGCTTAGCCGTGTGGGGGACGACGATCCCGGTTTGTTATCTTGACTGACGGATAACAACGCGCGGAACGCTGAAAAGCCTATACGCATCAAGCACTTGACGTGATGCTTGTTATCCGGCAGCCGGCTGCCAAGGCTCTTCGAGACCCCCTCCCAGCACGCCATCTGGCAGGGCTGCCACAACCCTACCCCGCTGGTGTTTCCGAAGTGGGCGGGGTGATCGATAACCGAGGCGCTTTCGCGTTTCGCGAATCGCGAAAGTTTCGTCTCACGACACGGTGGGATCTTCCCGTGTACACGCCCATGTACACATCAGCCCCCCACCCGCCAAACCCCAGCAACCACGCGCCTTCCCGCCCATGATGCAGTTCTGCATCGGGAAGTAGGGTCACTTCCAAGAGATTTCTTGGGCGTCCGCGTGGAACACGCATGGCGCACAGCCAGATCCCGATGCCGTCGTGCATCCGCATCCCTATCCGGTTCGGACGTCGACCGACGAACGGAGGTACGCATCGTGCGCGCGCCTCGCGGAACACCTCGATCACCCGCGCCAGCGCCGTCCCGGTCCCGGCTCGCAGGTCCAGCGGCTCGACCGCCATCCACACCGCGCACTGCGGCGCATGCGAGATCGGCCACGGCACGTCCGCGACCACGCCGGCGCGTCGGATCTCGATTCGGATCGACGCCCCGATCGCACTCACGGGCGACTGCGGCACGAACTGCCCCGGCACCACTACGTCGCGGCGTCCACGGTTGCGGCCCTTCGCGATCCGACGCCACCGGTGCACCAGGGCCGCGTTCCGCCCGGGGCTGTCTTGCCATTCATGCCCAGCGATGGGTGCTGGCGCAGGCCTCCATGCCAACCGGGCAGGGCGACGAGCTTGCAAAGACAGGCGTGATCCGGCCCGGGCGCAGTTGCGTGCGCCGCACGGCTTTGCCGTGCTCGTTCGCCCCGTGGATGCGGAGGGCCCGCGCCGCAAGCTCGACGCCGAGTGCCTTAATCGTGCTGCGTCGCGGCCTGCTCCGGTGCCTGTCGACCCGGCAACGGCACCGCCCACTTCGGGAGCCATTCCACCGCGCAGCCGAGACCGAACCCGAACGCGCCGGCGCCGACGGCGCACAGGTTCATCACCGTGCGCCGCGCGGGCGTAGGGTTCGAGGAGCCGGCCCACTCGGCCAGAGCCGCGGCGACCTGCACGCCAAGGACGGTGCCCGCGGTGGCGGTGGGCACCGTGTCCGTCTTGGCGGTGGCCACGATGTCCGCGGTGGCCGTGGGCGCACCGGCGTAGGAGATCACGTAGTTGCCGGCCGCCGCGCCGCTCAGGCCCACGCTCCCGGGCACCAGGCTGACCCGGCGCCCCACCCCTGCCAGCGCCGAGTCGAAGCGCCCGGCCGCGCTGGCCGTCGACAGGCTCACCGCATCGCCGCCGAGCACCCCCGCAACGCCCAGCCCTGCCAGCCCCGTGAGCGTGGCGTTCGTCGTGCCGTCGTAGGGCTTGTGCTCCGCACCGAACCCTCCGACCAGGGTGA
>JADCJL010000121.1 GCA_020247055.1 Acidobacteriaceae bacterium
ACCGCCCCCTGCTTCACCCCCGCCGCCCACGCCCGCCACGCCGAATCCCCCGCCCCACCCTTCACGAGCGTCCGCTCCGGACCCAGCAGCGGCATATACCGCGGCCACGGCAGCGCCCGCCCCAGCGGCACCGGAAAGTCGCTCCCCGCCACCCCCGTCACCCGGAAACCCGCGTTCAGCAGCTCATACCACTCCGCCGTCCACAACTTGCCAAACTGAAACACCTCCAGAAAATCCAGGTTCCCCAACGCCAGGTCCATCGGCAGCGTCGAATGCGTCATCGACCCATGAAAATGCGCAAACCCCGTCAACGCCCCCACCGCCCGCCCCCGCCGAAACCACACCGCCGGAAACGGATACGCCCCCGGCCCATTCGCGTACATCGACCCCACGCTCACCGGCCGCACCAGCTCCCGCCCCCCCAGCAGTTCGATATGACCATACGGCTCACTCCGCGACTCCTGCCCGGATCGAATCGCATACCCCTTGCTCCGCGCCTCCCCCGCCTCGCCAAAAGCGTACTGCGGCGCCGCGTCCATCTGCCGCTGCAGCTGCAGAAAGTTCCCCACCGAAAGATCCTCCGCCTCCAGCCATTTGAGAAACACCCCGTTCTCCGCCACGCTCCGCGTCAGGTGAATATGGTCATCCCCGGAGAGCCACTCCCCCTCGGCCCACCGGTCCATCTTCAAATCCACCCTCGTCGTCTCCCCCGCCCGCAGCTCGAACGAAGCAGAAACCGGCCGGTAGAACAGCCCCCGCGAAGCCTCCACGCGGTAACGCCCCGGCGGCAGTTCGAACGACGCCGCCCCGGTCAGCAGAAAATAATGCGACTGGTCATAAGCCAGCACTTCCAGCGTCTTCGGCTGCGCCGAAGCCTGCCACAGCCGGTCGCGGTAGAACAGATCCACCTTGATCGGCAGAATCGCCTCCACCGGATTCAGCCGGAACGGCTTGTCGTCTTTAAACAAATACACCTTCACCGGCATCTGCGGCGCCGTCCCTAACGCAAGGCGTCCAGCCAGCGACAACTGCCGCTGCGCCACCAACAGCAACCCGCTCACCAACACCAACGCCGCCACCCGGATCATCCCAGTCGAAATCGCCATAAGAATGCCTGCAGTATATCCCGTGCCCCGCGAAAAGAGCTTGACGCCGCCCATATTTCGGTTATTGTAGAACTATCGATACACATTCCACCCCGATGCCCACCCCCGACGACACCGCACTCATCACCCGCCACGCCGACCGCCTCGCCGCCCTCGGCGCCGAACCCCGTCTCCGCATCGTCCGCCTCCTGCTCAGCGCCCACCCCCAGGGCCTCGTCGCCGGCGAACTCGGCGCCGAACTCGCCATCCCCCCCAGCACCCTCTCCCATCACCTCGAAAAGCTCAAGAACGAAGATCTCGTCAAGGTACGCCGCGAAGGAACCTTCCTCTGGTACTCCGCCAACACCAGCGCCCTGCAAGACCTGCTCTCCTTCCTCTATGCCGAGTGCTGCACCCGCAACAAAGCCATCGAACCGCGCCAAATCCTCTGCTGCTCGTAACGCCATGAACATCCTCTTCTTATGCACCGGCAACTCCTGCCGCTCCATCCTCGCCGAAGCCACCTTCAACCACCTCGCACCCCCCGGCTGGCGGGCCATGAGCGCAGGCAGCAAACCCACCGGCCAGGTCCATCCGCGCTCCCTCGCCCTCCTCGCCCGCGAAGGCATCCCCACCGCCGGCTACCACAGCAAGTCCTGGGATAACCTCCCGGTCACCCCCGATCTCGTCCTCACCGTCTGCGCGAACGCCGCCGGCGAAACCTGCCCGGCCTACCTCGGCCCGGTCCTCCGCAGCCACTGGGGCGTCGACGACCCGGCCCACGCCACCGGCACCGACGCCGAAATCGACGCCGCCTTCACCACCGCCTATCGCCTCCTCCGCGCCCGCATCGAGGCCTTCCTCGCGCTGCCGCTCCCGGAGTTGCTGCCCCACCGCGAACGCCTGCAAACCGCCCTCGATCAAATCGGCCAACTCACCCCCCAGCCCCTAGGAGTTTCCCAATGAACCCCGTCAAGCAAATCGTCCAGGAAAAATACGCCGCCGCCGCCCGTCAGGCCGCCGCCGGCCAAACCGCCTGCTGCGGCGGCAGCCCGTCCGGCGATGCCGCCGACCCCATCACCTCCGGCCTCTACGACGAAGCGCAGAAGCTCGGCTTGCCCGAAAAGGCCGTTCTCGCCTCCCTCGGCTGCGGCAACCCCACCGCCCTCGCCGCCCTCCAACCCGGCGAAACCGTCCTCGATCTCGGCTCCGGCGGCGGCATCGACGTCCTCCTCTCCGCCCGGCGCGTGGGCCCCACCGGCAAAGCCATCGGCCTCGACATGACCGACGACATGCTCGCCCTCGCCCGCGAAAACCAACAAAAAGCCGGCATCGCCAACGTCGAATTCCTCAAAGGCGACATCGAGAACATCCCCCTGCCCGCCAACTCTGTCGACGTCATCATCAGCAACTGCGTCATCAACCTCGCCGCCGACAAGGACCAGGTCCTCCGCGAGGCCTTCCGGGTCCTAAAACCCGGCGGCCGCCTCGCCGTCTCCGATGTCGTCGTTCGCGGCCAGGTGCCCGACGAGTTGCGGCAAAACATGCTCCTCTGGGTAGGCTGCCTCGCCGGCGCCCTCGAAGAGCAACAGTACCGCTCGAAACTCGCCGCCGCCGGCTTCACCGGCATCGAAATCGAACCCTCCCGAATCTACAGCATCGAGGATGCCCGCGCCTTCCTCACCGGCCAGGGCGTCGACGTCGATGCCATGGCCCCCGCCGTCGAAGGCAAGTTCCTCAGCGCCTTCATCCACGCCGCCAAACCCGCCGCCACGCCACGCCCGGCCATTCAAATCTTCGACCCGGCGCTCTGCTGCAGCACCGGCCTCTGCGGCGTCGACGTCGATCCAGCCCTGGTCAACTTCTCAGCCGACCTCGCCTGGGCCCAACAAAACGGCGTCTCCATCGAACGCTTCAATCTCGCCCAACAGCCCCTCGCCTTCGCCGAAAACCCCACGGTGCGGAGCTTCCTCGAACGCTCCGGCCCGCAGGCGCTACCCCTCGTCCTTCTCCATGGGGAGGTCGCCCTCGCCGGCCGCTACCCCACCCGCGCCGAACTCACCCGCTGGACCGGCCTCCTCCCCATCGCGCCGGAAACCAAACCGGCCGGCGCCTGCTGCCCCGGCTCCTCCTGCTGTTGAGCCATCACCCATGCACTTCCTCACCCAACCGCCCCGTTTCCTCTTTTTTACCGGCAAAGGCGGTGTCGGCAAAACCTCCATCGCCTGCGCCACCGCCATCCACCTGGCCGCCTCCGGCCGCCGCGTCCTGCTCGTCAGCACCGATCCGGCCTCCAACGTCGGCCAGGTCTTTGGCCTCCGCATCGGCAACACCATCACCCCCGTTCCCA
>JADCJL010000122.1 GCA_020247055.1 Acidobacteriaceae bacterium
GGCGGCGGGCTTCGTCGGGGTCGTCGGGGAGGCCGGCGAAGACGATGGAACGGCCATCGGGGGAGGGGGCGAAGAGGCTGATCTGGCCGCTCCAGCGGAGGAGCGGGCGGGCTTCGCCGCCGTCGACGGGGATGCGGTAGAGGTTGACTTGGCCGGAGCGGGAGGAGAGGAAGTAGAGGTGGCGGGAGTCGGGGGAGAAGGCGGGGGCGGTGGCGCTGTGGTCGCCGGTGGTGAGTTGGCGGCGGCGGGCGCCGTCGGCGGAGGCGAGCCAGAGGTGGGTGAGCTGTTCGCTGCGCTCCTCTTCGATGACGTTGCGGGTTTCGGTGTAGGCGACGAGCGAGCCGTCCGGGGAGGGTACGACAGAGCCGACGCCGCGAACGGTGAGCGAGAGCTCCGGGGACCAGGCGGGCTGGGCGGAGAGCGGGAGAGCGAGGGCGGCGGCAAGGGCGAGGCGGCGGAGCGGCATGGGATCAGTTTACGGCAGGCGGGGCTTGATATGATGGCGGCGAAATTGGTTCGCGGGAGGACGCATGGAAGAGCAACCGGTGGTTCGGGAGGAGGAGCGGGAGGTGTCGCGGCGGGAGCTGTGGCAGTTTTCCACGGCCGTGGCGGTGCCGGCGCTGTTGAGCACGGCGCCGGCGGCCGAGGCGAAGGGGCCGCTGCGGCCGGGGCCGGAGATCTATCAGTCGATTGGGGTGGAGCCGGTGATCAACTGCCGGGGGACGTTCACGATTATCGGGGCGTCGATTGAGCTGCCGGAGGTGCGCGCGGCGATGGATGCGGCGGCGCTGCATTACGTGCAGTTGGACGAGCTGGCGGCGGCGGTGGGGCAGCGGCTGGCGGAGTTGACGGGGGCGGAGTGGGGGATGGTATCGGCCGGGTGCGCGGCGGGGTTGAAGCACGTGACGGCGGCGTGCGTGGCGGGCGGCAACCCGGAGAAGCTGCTGCGGATTCCGGATCTGCGGGGCCTGGACAAGACGGAAGTGGTGATTCCGCGCTCGTCGCGGACGGTGTACGACCATGCGATCCGGAACATTGGCGTGACGGTGATTACGGTGGAGACGATGGAGGAGTTGGAGCGGGCGCTGAGCGGGCGGACCGCGATGATTTATCTGACGGCGGGCGGGGCGACCGAGTCCGGGCCGATGTCGCTTGAGAACGTGGCGCGGGTGGCGCGGCCGCAGGGGATTCCGATTCTGGTGGACGCGGCGGCGGAGGTGTTGACGATTCCGAACGTGCATCTGCAGCGGGGCGCGACGGTGGTGGCCTACAGCGGGGGGAAGGCGATCTGCGGGCCGCAGTGCGCCGGTTTGTTGCTGGGGCGGAAGGACCTACTGCAATCGGCGTGGCAGGCGAGTTCGCCGCACCACGGGCCGGGCCGGGACAACAAAGTGGGCCGGGAGGAGACGATGGGGATGGTGGCGGCGGTGGAGGCGTGGGTGAAGCGCGACCACAAGGCGGAGTGGGCCAAATGGCTGAGCTATCTGGACACGATCTCGCGAAGCGTGACGCGGGTGGCCGGGGTGACGGCCGAGGTGCGGGAGCCGAAGGGGTTGTCGAACCGGAGTCCGGCGCTGCAGATTTCGTGGGATCCGGCGCAACTGCACCTGACGGGCGAGGAGTTGGCCGAGACGGTGGCGCGGACGAAGCCGCGGATTGCGCTGGGCGCGGGCGGCCAGGGGATGGGTGGACTGGACCGGTCGCGGGACGCGGCGGCGCCGGGGGCGGGCGAGCGGACATCGATCACCGTGACGGCGTGGATGATGCAGCCGGGGGACGACCGCGTGGTGGCGGACCGGTTGTACGCGCTGCTCGCCGAGAAGCGAAGCCCGAAGGGGGCGGCGGCCCCGCCGGCGGCGCAGTTGACCGGGCGGTGGGACGTGACGGTGGAGTTTTTCAGCAGCCGGAGCGAGCACTCCTGGTGGCTCGAGCAGGAGGGGAACCGCCTGCAGGGTTCGCACAAAGGCGAGTTTTCGGTGCGGGACGCGTTTGGGACCATCGAAGGCGCCGAGGTGCGGCTGCAGAGCACGGAGCGGACGCCGGGCGACCAGATTCCGTTTACGTTTGCCGGGAAAGTGACCGGCGAGACGCTGGCGGGCACCGTCTACATGGGCGAGTATCTGACGGCGAAGTTTACGGCGCGGCGGCATGGGTATCCGGCGCAACGGCCGTCGATTCAGATTCCCGGGGGGCCGCCGCTGGCGAATTAGCCCGGGGGGTCAGCCGAGCAGTTCGTGATAGATTCGCTGGCAGTAACCGTCGGTCATGCCGGCGATGTAGGCGCAGATGACGCGGGGCGGGCCGCTATCTTCGGCCTGCTCGCGGTATGGTGCGGGTAGGCTTTCCGGATGGCGCTCGTAGTAGGCGAACAGTTCGGCGATCATGCGGACGGAACGGTGGCGCTCTTTGAGCAGCTCCTCCGAGTTGTACACCTTGCGATGGAGGAACCGCTTCAGTTCGCGGCCGGTGGCGGCGGCGGACTCCGTCAGGCAGACCAGACGCCGCGGGTGCTCCCGCACCGCGTCTACTGACGTCACGCCCGCGGTCTCGATGGCGGCGGCGGTGCCGTCGAGCAGGCCCGAAACCAGCAGGTTGATCACCTGGCGGAGGGCTTCGAGGAACTGTACCCGCTCCTCGGCGCCGGGAAACTGCATTTCGACGGATTCCCAGATGCCGGCAAACGCCGGAACGGCGGCGAGCACCTCGTCGATCCGGAAGAGGCCGGCGGAGTAGGCATCGTCGAGGTCTGCCGTGTTGTAGGCGACCTCGTCGGCGAGGTCGATGATCTGCGCCTCGAGCGGAGGCCGCAGATGCGGCAGATAGCCGTCGAGTTCGGCCGACTCGCCAGGGGTGAGGTCGCGCGAGTGTTTGACGATGCCTTCCCGGACCTCGAAGGTCAGGTTCAGACCGGGGAAACGGGCGTAGCGCGCTTCAAAGCTTTCGACAATGCGCAGACCGTGGAGGTTATGGTCGAAGGTTTCGCCGAACCGCTCCATCTGGCGCCGGAGCTCGTCTTCGCCGGCATGGGCGAAGGGCGGGTGGCCGATGTCGTGGACGAGGGCGAGAGTTTCGGTAAGGTCCTCGTCGAGACCGAGCGTAGCCGCGACGGTACGGGCGATCTGCGCCACCTCCATCGTGTGGGTGAGGCGGTTGCGGAAGTGATCGGAGACGCCGGCGGGAAAGACCTGCGTCTTGTTTTCGAGGCGACGGAAAGCCCGGGCGTGGATCACGCGGTCGCGATCGCGCTGGAATTCTGTGCGGTAGGGATGGGCCAACTCCGGGTAACGACGCCCCCGGCTCAGCTCGGGACGGAAGCGGAGCGAAGCGAACGGTTTTTCGGGGTTGGCAAGGGACACTACTTCAGTTTGGCTTCGCCGTAGGCGGTAACGGCCCAGCGGGAGACGGTGCTGCGTTCGGAACTGCGCAGCGGTTCCAGCAGTTTTTTCGCTTCATCCGGCTTGGAGGGAGCAATCAGCTTGGCCAGTTCGATTTCGGCCTGCTCCTTTGAAACGAACAGAGTGGGGGAGGCCACCAGCGAACGAAGCAGCTTTTCCGCTTCATCCCGTTTGTTTTGCCGGGCGTACATCATGGCCAGGGAGTACTTGGCCAGTGAGGCGTAATCCTTCTCGCCGGAATCGGCCGCCGCTTTGAAGTTCGTTTCGGCTTCGGTGTACTTGCCCTGATCGGCGTAGATCACACCCTGGTAGTACTTGGCAATGGCGCCGACTTCGCTCGACCCGTGTTTGGCGGCCAGCGCGCTGAACGACTTGAGAGCAGCCGCTTCTTTCTCGGCCTGGGTGGGAAAGGTCTTGAGGTAGGGGTTCGAACCGGGGCCGACCGCGGCATCCTGGATCAGAATGGCCTCCCGCAGATCCGCCTGCCGGGCTTCGGCCTGTTTCCCCAGGTAGAACCACACGCCAAAGCCGACAACCAGCAAGCCGGCAGCAATGCTGCCGTACAGCGTGACCTGCTTTTTGTGTCCGACGGCGTACTCGACGGAGTGGGTGACCTCTTCGACGAAGCGATCATGCTTCAATTGTTCGCGTTCTACTTTATCCACAACAATATTCTTCCAATCTCTCATGGTAGCATTTGTCGGTCCGCGTTGCGGCGAGAGGCCGGAGCACTCAAAGAGCGCCTGGCTTGGGCGGAAGGGCACGGGCGGCCATCCTCGCCGCCCGCAATCGGCGCCAGGAGAGCGCCAGTCCGGTGTAGACGAGCACCGCGCCGGCGGCCGAGGCCAAGCCTGCGATGGCCTGCCCGGCCAGACCCGCTGCCTCCCCGGTGTGCACCGTGCGGACCCAGAGACGGAGCCGCCGGGCCAGCGGCAGCGTTTCAAACCGCGCCGATCGGACCAGCGTCTGATTCTGCACCGTCCAGGTACTCTTGCGATCGACGCGGCCCCAGGAACCCTCTTCCACGGCGAAGGTCCCGGCGCCGGGGCGGAAGGTGATGACCTGCCAGTGCGGGGCTTCGATGCGGTTGAGGAACGGCTCGTAAGGACCGGGGCCGGGGGGCGCCGGCTTACTCTCCACCGGCGCGGCCTCCCCGGTGAGCCGGAACAGCAGCGGCGTGGCCCACGCATAGGAGAAGAAGACGGCCGTCCCGGCCATCAGCAGCAGCGGAACGGCGCACCAGATGCCGAGCACGTGGTGCCAGTTGTAGTCGCGGGCCTTGGGCGAGAGGCCGCGGCGGAACCAGCCGATGGGCCGCTGCAGCCACATGGGGACGCCGGTCAGCAGAAGGAACAGAAAGGCGAGGTTGGCGGCGCCGGTAATGGCCTTGCTGGTGGGGGTATTCTCGCCCAGCCAGCGGTGCCACAGCAGGAGCTGCCGGAAGAAGGCCCGGGCGCCGGCCGACGGTTCGCCGCGCAGACGACCGGTGTAGGGATCGACATAGACAAGCCGGTTGCCGGGCAGCGTCAGTTGGACCGCGGCGGCCGGGTCGCGCGACAGGCTGAGGGCCACGGTGCCGGGAAAGGCGGCCAGGAGATCGTCAATCGGCAAACGAGTTGCGCCAGTGGGGACCGGTACGGTATTGACCGCCCGATCGGCCCAGGCCAGCAGCTGCTTTTCGTAGGCGAGTAGAGTACCCGTGATGCACAGGATCAGGATGACAGAACCGGCGAGGACACCGGCCAGCAGATGGGGCCAGAAGAAGAAGCGACGCATGACCAGATGCAAGCTATTTGCAGTATTAGGAATCGTAACACACTGCCCTACAATGGGTTTGGTTCCTCTCATGGCAACTCCGACGATTCGCGATATCCAGGTGATTGAGACAGCCCCGGTGGGGCTGCGGCTGACGGTGGTGAAGGTGGTGACGGACCAGGCCGGCCTGTACGGCTACGGCTGCGGGACCTTCACGCAGCGGGCCGAGCTGGTGCGTCCGGCCGTGACGCGGTACCTGCGCCCGTTGCTGCTCGGCAAGGCGGTGGACCGCGTGGGGGACATCTGGCACGCCGGGATGCAGAGTTCGTACTGGCGGAACGATCCGGTTTTGAATAACGCGCTGAGCGGGGTGGATCTGGCCCTGTGGGACATCAAAGGGCGGATGGCGGGCCTGCCGGTGTATCAGTTGCTGGGGGGTAAATGCCGCGAGGCGGCGGCGTGCTATGTGCATGCGGGCGGTGATGAGGTTGCGGCGGTACTGGCGAGCGCCGAGAAGCTGCGGGCGGAAGGGTTTCAGTACATCCGGGTACAGGTGGGGGTGCCGAACCAGGCCGCCTACAGCTCCGGAGGCGGGCGCACCTACGGGGGCGGACGGGCGCCCGCGGCGCTGGGCCGGGCGGCGACCGGGGCGCTGCACGACGGGCCGATGTTTGAGCCCGCCGAGTACGCGCGGCGGAGTTTGCGGATGTTCGCCGCCTGCCGGGAGCGGTTTGGCGACGCGATCGAACTGCTGCACGACGCTCATGAGCGGCTGCCACCGGCGCTCGGTTTGCAGTTTGCCAAAGACGTGGAACAGTTCCGGCTATTTTTTCTCGAGGATGTCTTCGCGCCGGAGGAGCTTGGCTATTTCCGGCTGGCGCGCAAGCTGACCTCGACGCCGCTGGCGATGGGCGAGCTGTTCAACAACCCGGCCGAGTGGGGCGATCTGGTGCGGGAGCGGCTGATCGATTACCTGCGAATTCATCTGTCACAGGTGGGCGGTCTGACGCCGGCCTGGAAGCTGGCGGCGTTGACGGAGATGTTCGGGGTGAAGACGGCGTGGCACGGGCCGGGCGATGTCTCGCCCATCGGCCACGCGGCGAATCTGGCGCTCGATCTGGCCTGCCCGAACTTCGGGATCCGCGAGTTTGTGGCCTTTAGCGAGCCGGTGGCGGAGGTGTTTCCGGGGGCGCCGGTCTCGAAGGGCGGCTATCTGTACGCGACCGAGGCGCCGGGCTGGGGCATTGAGGTGGACGAGAAGGCGGCGGCGAAATACCCGTTTGGATCCGGCGAAAGCGGCGAACGGCAGCGGCTGCACGGCGGCTGGGGCGAGGTGCGGCGGCGGGACGGGACGATCGTGAAACAGTGAGGCCCCGCCGCCCACCCCCGCTAGCGCTTGGCCTTCACATCGGGATGGACGGTGGGGATGAAGCCGTCCCGGTTTGGCATTTTGACCTGGGGAAGCGATTTTTCATCGAGCTCCTGGCTGGCCGGCACGATGTTGTTCAGGTGCAGCACGAAGGCGGTGATGGCGTAGACCTCGTCGGGCTTGAGGGTGCCGGGGTTGTTGTAGGGCATGGAGCGGGAGATGGTGTCCCAGACGGTGGTGGCGTAAGGCCAGTAGCTGCCGACGGTCTTCTTGGCCGCTTTGGTGGCCAGCGTCCCCGTGCCGCCGACGAGCGCCGGCCACTGTTTATCGCGGCCTTCGCCGGCTTCGTTGTGGCACTCGGCGCAGTGGGTTTTGTACAGGCCGCGGCCCGTCTCAACGTTGCCCTTGCCGGCGGGCAGGCCGCGGCCATCGGCCATCACGGTCTTATCGGCGGCCTTGACGCGGTCGGCGGCGGCGGGCTTGCCCACCCCGGGGTATTTCGTCTGCGCAAACGCCGTGGCGGCGCAGAGCAGCAGCGCAATTTTTAACACGGGCCTAAACATTGGTGACACTCCCGTCGGCCTTCACGACCCACGGCTTGACGCCGTGGTAGTGGTATTGGCTGTTCATGCCCCGCGCCTCGACAATCTCGTCGCGGGTGGGCTGCAGGTAGCCGGTCTCGTCGGTGGCGCGCGATTGGATCACCGCGTCTTTGCCATCCCAGACCCACGGGGCGCGGAAGCGGACGAGGCTGCGCGAGAGCACGGGCTCTTCGAGAGCGGCGTCGATCCAGGTTTTGCCGCCATCGGTGGAGACCTCAACGCGCTTGATCTTGCCGTTGCCGGTCCAGGCGATGCCGCTGATTTCGACAAACCCGGCGCCTCCGGCGATCTTCTGCCCGCCGGAGGGGCGGGTGATCACCGAGTTGGTATCCATGACGAAGGAGAACTGGCGGGCCTTGCCGTTGGGCAGCAGGTCGGTGTAGTGGGCCGTCTCCTGGTTCGACTGCGCGGGCTCTTCGGTGACGTGGAGGCGGTCGAGCCACTTGACGCTCGAGTTGCCTTCAAAGCCGGGCAGCAGCAGGCGCAGGGGATAACCCTGCCCGGGCCGCAGCGCTTCGCCGTTCTGGCCGTAGACAACCAGGGCGTCTTCCATGCACTTGGCCATGGGGATGCTGCGGGCCATGCGGCAGGCGTCGGCGCCTTCGGCGATCACCCACTTGGCTTCCGGCTTGACGCCCGCCTGTTCGAGGAGGAATTTGAGCGGCACGCCGGTCCACTCGGAGCAGCTCAGCAGGCCGTGGCTCTTTTCGACCGTTGCGCCGGCGACGCCGCGGAGTTCGCCGCCGCCATTGCCGGAGCACTCGATGAAGTGGGTGCGCGTGACGGCAGGCAGGCGTTTGAGGTCATCGAGCGTGAACTCCATGGGCTGCGCGACGAGGCCGTGGACGAGCAGCGTATGCTTGGCCGGGTCGATCTTCGGGATACCCGCGTGGTGCCGTTCAAAGTGGAGGGCCGAGGGGGTGATGACGCCGTGCAGCTCCTGCAAGGGCGTGGTGCTCGACCCGACGCCGATGCTGCCGGTGCGCTCGGTGGCGGTGCGCAGGATGTTCGTCTCGGCGGCGGCGCGTTCGCCGTAGGGGGCCATGCTCTGCTCCACTACGCTCGGGGCCTTCGACGACTTCGTGCAAGCCGTCAGTACCGCTGCCAAACCCAAAAATGATCGCCGGTCTGCCATGTGTTTCTCCTACTGGTTCTTGAGCCAATTTTCGTACGAATGCTTCCTGGGACCCGTGTATTGAATCGTATCGAAAAACGCGGCGTTGCCGTTCAGCCGGGGGTCGCCTTCCTCTTTCAACACCTTCTCCATTCGGTCCCGCAGGTTGCGCTTTACCATCGTCATGGACGCTTCCGCGTAGAGGTTTTTGAGGCAGCCGGGGTCGGCTTCGACATCGTAGAGCTCTTCGGCCGGTCGTTTGCCGAACGAGAGTTTGTAGTAGCGGTCGAAGTTGGCGATGAGCAGCGTTTTGGTGGGGCTGTCGTCGACATCGCGGTAGCCGGTTTCGGGCATGCCGGCGGGCCAGACGTCCGGGGTGTAGTTGCGGATGTAGAGATACTGGCGGGTGCGGATGGCGCGCACGGGATAGCCGGCATCGTTGGGGCGGCCGATGTCGTGGCGCTCCTTGGCGACGAGGACGAACTCGCGGGAGGGGTCGACGACGCCCTGCTTGCCGCTGCGGAGGATATCGACGAAGCTCTTGCCGGTGAAGGTCGGCCCGGCCTTGACGCCGGCGGCTTCGAGGATGGTGGGAGCGAAGTCGCGGGTCGTGATGAAGTCGTTGATGGTGCGGCCACCCTTCATGGCGCTGCCCCAGCGGACGGCGAGGGGGATGTGGAAGCCGTCCTCGTAGATCTGACCCTTCACGCGGGGGAAGGGCATGCCGTGATCGGAGGTGACGACGATGAGCGTGTTGTCGAGTTCGCCGAGGGCTTCGAGTTTGCGCAGGGCGCGTGCGATGTGGGCGTCGGCGTACTCGACCTCGACGGCGTAGTCGAGCAGGTCGCTGCGGACGAGTTTGTTGTCGGGATAGTAGGCGGGGACGGTGACGTCTTCGAGCTTTTTGCCGCTGCGGAGTCCGGAGCCGTCTTCATAGACGCGATGGGGTTCGCCGAAGCCCATCCAGAAACAGAAGGGCGTGTCTTTCGGCCGTTGGCTGAGAAAGTCTTCGAAGTTGGCCGCGTAGTCGTTGACGCCGATGCCGGAGTAGGGCGGCTGGGCTTTTCGGTCGCTGTAGGCGCGGCCGGCCGGGTTGTGCTTCCAGCCTGTTGAGGTGAAGTCGCCCGGCCCCCAGCCTTTGCCGGTTAAGCCGACAAAGTAGCCGGCCTTTTCGAGTTCGGCCGGGTAGACGGCGAATTCGTTGGGGAAGAGGCTGTAGTGGCTGACGGCTTCTTTGGTTTGCCAGGAGTTGCGGCCGGTGAGAATGCTGGCGCGGCAGGGGCTGCACTTGGGGTTGGAGGTGAAGGCGTGGGTGAACAGGGCGCCTTCGCGGGCGACGCGGTCGAAGCCCGGGGTGTTGACCCACTTGGCGCCGTAGGCGCTGGCGTGGCCGTAGCCCCAATCATCGAAGATGATGAAGAGTACGTTGGGCCGCCGGGCCGGTTGCGCGCTTGCCGTGAGAGAGGCCGCGGCTGCGCTTAAGAATCCCCGTCGAGTCATCATGAAAACTCAAGATATCGCAAAAGCCGGACATGGACACGGCCCCAGGGTTCGGCGGGGTATCCGGGTTCGTCGACGGTGACCGTCTCGCCGGTGTCGAGGGCCACCGTATAGCGCGTGCCGCGGGCCCAGCGGACGACGTCGCGGAGCGTGCCGGGCAGGCCGTCGTCCGGGTGCAGGGTGGCCTCTTCGGGCCGGAAGGCGCGGCCGTCGCCGAGGAGCTGCCAGCCGAAGAAGCGGGCGGCAGCGGCAGTGGCCGGATGGCTGTAGAGTTCGGCCGGGGGGCCGGCCTGTTCGACGCGGCCGTCGAGCAGAAGGAGGATGCGGTCCGCCACGAGCGAGGCCTCTTCCTGATCGTGGGTGACGAAGACGGTGGTGGTTTTGAGTTCGCGCTGGAGGCGGCGGACGAGGGTGCGCATCTGCGCGCGGAGAGTCTCGTCGAGGGCGGAAAACGGCTCGTCGAGCAGGAGGAGACGGGGGCGCGTGACGAGAGCGCGGGCGAGGGCGACGCGCTGCTCCTGGCCGCCGGACAGCTCGCTGACCTTGCGGCGGGCGAGGGCTTCGACACCGGTGAGCGCGAGCATCGGGGTGACGTCCTCGGCGCGCCCGCGCATTTTGAGGCCGAAGGCAACGTTGGCCTGAACGTCGAGGTGGGGGAAGAGCAGCGGCTTTTGAAAGACCACGGCGACCTCGCGCTTTTCGGGCGGCAGCGGGCCGATCTCCTCGCCGTCGAAGCGCAAGTGCCCGGCGGCGGGCAGGAGGCCGGCGAGAACTTTGAGCAGGGTGGTTTTGCCGCAGCCGGAGGGTCCGAGGAGGGCGGTCAGTTCACCGGCGCCGAAGGTGGTGGTGATGCCGCGGAGGACTTCAGAGGTGTAGCCGGCGCGGATGTCGGCGAGATCGACGCGGGTCATGGCGCTAACAGCACCCGCTGGCGCCAGGCCTGTTCGAAGCGGACGAGTTCGCCGGCGTCCGGCTCGGGCAGGAATTTTGCGCGCAGGAGCGCGGGCGGCAGGGTGGCGATGCCGCGGGGGAGGCCAGGGTCGGGGCCGGCGTGGGGAAACGTATGGCCGAGTTGGCGGGCCATGTCGAGGAGGCGTTCGCGCGAAGTAAGATCGCCGATGAGGGTGAGGGCGGCCGGGCGGTCGGCGGCGTTGAAGGGAACGGCAAGATAGTTGAAGTTGCCGATGGTGCCGGAGTCGAAGACGAAGGTGCGGACGGTGGCGGGAAAGGTGCCGCGGGCGATGCGTTCGCTGGCGAAGCTGGGGCCGTAGCTCATGGCGAAGTCGATTTCCTGGTTGGCAAACAGGCGGTCGAGTTCGGCGATGGTGGCCGGGTAGGTTTCGCCGCGCTTCCAGAGGTAGGGCTTCATTTCGCGCAGGGCGGCGAGGCCGCCGTCGAAGCCCTTGGCGAGGAGAAAGTGGCGCGTGAAGACGCTGCCCGAGAAGTCGGGCGGCGCGGGGTAGGTGAAGCGGCCGGGGTGGGCCTTGACCCAGGCGACGAGAGCATCGAGGGTGCGGGGCGGTTCGGCAAAGCGGGCCGTATCCCAGGCCATGACGAACTGGGCGCTCTGCCAGGGGGTTTCGAGGCCATCGATGGGGGTGCCGAAGTCCTTCTCGTAGGCGGCGGCGGGATAGAGGCGGGGCATGACGATGGGTCCCCAGAGGACGCCGGCCTGCTTCGCCGCGCGGAAGTTCTCGCCGTTGATCCAGACGACGTCGACGCTGCCGCCGGATGTCTTGCCGGCAGCTTTTTCGGTGATGAGTTTGCTGACTACTTCGCTGGTATGGCCGTAGGGGACGATGCGCAGGGTGAGCCCGTGGCGGTCCTGGAGGTGGGGGCGGACGACGTTTTCCAAGTAGCGATTCCGGGCCTCGTCGCCGGCCCACATGGCGAAGTTGACCTCGCGGGGCCGGGCGGCGCATCCCGCCAGCAGCGCTACAATTCCCAGCCACGCTCGACCCATACAGAAAGCATAACCGGAGCACTGAGAAAGACGAGGCTAAGGGCGGCGGCCACGGCTTCGTCGCCGCTCTGCTGGTAGCCGACGAGGGCCATGGGGAGGGTGAGGATGCGGCCGCCGCCGATGAGCGCCGTCGAGGCGTACTGGCTCCAGGAGATGACGAAGGCGAAGACGGCGCCCGTGGCGAGGCCGGGGGCGAGCGCCGGGCCTTTGACATGGCGCCAGATGGCCCAGGGGCCGGCGCCGAGGGTGCGGGCCTGGGCGACGAGGTCCTCGTCGAAGCGCGAGAGGCTGCCGGCGATGGCGATGATGGCGTAGGGCGTGGCGGGAATCAGATGGACGAGCGCGACGCCCCACCAGGAGTCGGTGAGGCCGAGGCGCAGAAAGAGCCCGTGGAGGCCGACGCTGGCGGCGAGCGGGGGGAGCAGGGCGAGGGTGAGGACGGCCCAGCGGAGAGAGGGGCGGCGGAGGTAGGGGCCAGCGAGGGGCAGGGCGACGAGGACGGCGGTAACGGTGACCGCGGCCGCCAGGGTGAGCGAGTTTTCGAGCGGCTCGGCGCGGACGGCGCTCCAGGCGCGTCCGCTCCACTCGCCCGGCCAAAGGGCAGGCCAGAACCAGCGGGTAGCGAGGGAGCGGACAGCGAGAAAGAGGACAGGCAGCCAGACGAGCCATCTCATCGGCGCCTCCGGCGGCTGGGGACGAAGCGCCGCGCGAGGGGGGCGACGGGCCTCGCAAGGAGACCGCTCATGCCGGCCTCCGCCATCGCACATACACCGCGGCCAGGGCCGCGCTGAACAGGCCCTGCCCCGCCGAAATCGCCAGCGCCGTCTCGCGGTCGGTCGCAAAATAGCGCTGGGCCACCACGCTCAGCATGGCCGGGTAGGTGCGGCCCAGCAGAAAAGCCACGTCGAAGCTCGCGAACACGAAGCCGAACACGAGCACGGCCGCCGGGCCGAGGGCCGGCAGCAGGAGCGGGGCCGTGACGTAGCGGAAACGCTGCCAGGGGCCGGCGCCCAGCGTGGCGGCCACCGCGTCGTAGTCGCCACTCAGCCGGGCCAGCACCGTGCGGGCGAGCAGGGCGAAGAAGGGCGTCTCCTTGATCCAGTAGACGAGAATGATGCCGGCGCCCCAGCGGTCCTGCACGAGATCGGGAAACTCGCCCGGCGCGGCGATGACGCCCAGGCTGTAGAGCAGGCGCGCGAAAAGCCCGCTCGGGGCGAGCAGGTGCAGCACGACGACGGCCATGGTGAGATGCGGCATGGCGAGCGGCACCTGCCAGAGCACCCTGCTTCCCCTCACGGCGAAAAAGACGCCGGTAGCCAGCGAGAGCGCCGTCGAGGCGGCGGCCACCCAGAGCGAAAAGCCCACTGCCGCGCGGAGTTCATCCATGCAGTTGGACCGCAAAGACGGCGCCGTCCGGGCCGTTGGCTGCCGTCAAATCGCCGCCGTGTTCGAGCACCGTCTGGCGGCTGAGCGCGAGGCCGAGGCCGAGGCCGTTGCGTTTGCCGTACGTCGCGAAGGGCTGAAACAGCCGCTCTTTGACCTCGGCGGCGATGCCCGGTCCCTGGTCGCGAACCTCGACGACGACGCCGCGGCCGGCCGGGCGGGCGACGATGGCGATTTCGCCGCCGTCCGGCATGACCTCAATCGCGTTAGCGAGCAGGTTGACGAAGACGCGCTCCATGCGGGCGCGGTCCAGGGGGAGTTCCAGATCTTCGGCGATCTCGACGCGGAAGCGGATGTGGGCGGGGGCCTGCTGGCTTTCGACGGCCGCTTCGACCACCTCGCGGAGGCGGCAGAGTTCGAACTCGGCGGCCTTGCCTTTGGCGGCGTCGAGGAGTTCCTGGAGCATGGCGAGCATGCGGCGGCTGGCGTTGTAGATGTTGCCCGCGAGCCGCTTGGTCTGGGCCGGCGCCAGCGTTTCGGCGTCGACCAGCATTTCGGCGCCGCCGTAGATGGCGGCGAGGGGATTGCGGAGGTCGTGGACGATGCTCGAGGCGAGCCGGCCGACGGTGGCGATGCGCTCCTGGCGGATCAGTTCGGCGCGGGCGGTCTCGAGGCTCTCGCTCATGGAGTTGAAGGTGGCGGCCAGACGGCCCAGTTCATCGTTGCTGGTGACCGGCAAGCGTTCGCCGTAGCGCTGTTCGCCGATGGCGGTGGCGGCGCGGTCGAGGGCGCCGAGCGGTTCGACGATGCGGCGGGCGAGAAAGAAGCTCAGCACGATGCTGAGGACGACCGCGGCGGCCCACATGGCGAGCAGCTCTTTCTGCAGGTCGGCGAGTTCGCGTTCGGCCGGGCCGGGGGTGCGGAAGATGCTGAGGGTGCCGACGGGTTGGCCGTCGAGGCCGGGCAGGGGCCGGTCGAGGCGGACGCCGGGGCGAGTGACCTGCTCGCCGGCGACGGAGAAGACGAACTCGCCGCCGGTCAGTTGGACGGGGCGGTCGCCTTCGGCAAAGCCGGCGACCAACAGACTGATCATGGCAGGTTCGGCGGCCGGCCCGCCGCCCGCGTCGACCAGGACGGGAGTGAGCACCAACTGGTAGATTTCGCGACCGCGGACGAAGAAGCCGGAGCGCTGCCGCACGCCGGGCTCGACCGTGGGCCAACTGGCCATGGCCGGCGGGGTGCCGGCGATGGTGGCAATGGGAGCGCCGCGGGGGTCGCAGACGACGAAGAAGGCGCGCTGGCGCAGCCCTTCCGAGAGCAGGCCGCGCAGTTCGGCGGCCGAATCGCGGATGGTGGCGGCGTCCTGGGTGCCGAAGGCGGCGCGGACGTTGGGGAGGCTGCTGAGCAGCAGGGCGGCGGTGCCGAGGGCTTCCTGGCGGGCCTGCCAGACGGCTTCGTAGGCACGGATGCTGCCGCGCATCTCCTCTTCGAGCGAGCGGGTGGCGCTGTCGATGGCGTGGCGCTGGAGGATCCAACCCGTCAGGCCGAACAGGAGCGTGACACTGCCGAACAGGGCCAGCCAGATCTTCCAGCGGAGAGACATCCTAGCGGCCTCCGAGGTACTGGGTGCTTTCGAGGGACTTGGCCGGATAGGGGCGGCCGTGCTTGTTCTGGTGCGGTACCGGCAGGTAGCCGGCTTCGGAGACGGCGAGGCGCGGCAGGACCAGCGGGCTGTCCTCCACCTTCACGCGCGTCTCGAGGCGGGCCAGGGTTTCCGGGGTAGAGCGTTCGTGGAAGAGGCGGAGGCGGTACTCGCCGGGCGGGACATTCGGGATACGCCAGGCGCCATCGGCGGTGGAGACCGCGTAGTAGGGCGAGGGGACGATGACGATTACCGCACTCATGTTGGCGTGGATGTTGCAGAAGACGCGGACGACGCCTTCGCGGCGGAAGGTGATGCGATGGGAGGTACCCGGGGCGTAGAGGCCGGTGTCGAAGGGCTGGCCCGCGAAGTTCGAAAAGGCGTTGTGAAAGATGGGGTCGTGGTTGGGAAAGTCGACGGTGGCGCCGACGGGGGCGGCGAGGACGTGGGGAGTGAACTTCTTGTTTTTTTGGTCGAGGGTGAAGCGGCCGGCGGTGAGCGACGACGGACCGGCGAGGGGTTCGAGCCAGACGACGACGCCTTCGCGGCTCTTGCTTTTGGTCTGCGTGAGCTCGACGGCGCCCGCGACGGTGGCGGCGTTGGCGGGCCCGAGAGCCAGGCAGAGGCTAAAAAAGATAGGCCAGCGAGAGGTCATAGCGGTTTACTCTGCGGTCCCCAAGGCCGAGGAAAAAGGAGCGGACCTGAAGGCTTTCAAAACCCAGGACCACGTTGGGGGCGACCTGGAACATCAGGTTGGCGCCGCCGGTGCGGTTGCGGCCGTTCTGCCCGCGCAGGAGGTCGGCATTGCGGTCGTCGTGGATGCCGGCGAAGAGGTTGGCGGTGAGGCGGGCGGTGAGCGGGACAGAGGCCTGCGCCCAGCCGCCGCGGCTGCGGACGGCGAGGACGCGGCCATCGGCGAGAAAGCGGAAGCTTTGACGGAGGGATCCGAGATGGTGAACGTTTTCGCCTTGGAACAGGAAGCCGGTGAGTTCGAGTTTCTCCCAGGGTTTGGCGAACCAGTCGAGGCTGACGATGCGGGAGGGGACGCTCTGGCCGGAGACATGGGAGGTGGAGACGTGGGCGCCGGCGCCGAACTCGAAGCGGTCGTTTTTGGCCCAGGCGCCGCGGAGTTCCAGCGACGGGCGGCGGAGGGCGACGAGGGCGGGGTTGGCCAGGCCCGCCTGTTCGGAGGTTTGCATGAGGGCGCCCTGGAGCCTGAACTCGCCGAGGCGCTCTTCGTAGCGGACCTGCGGCTGCCAGCGCCAGAGGTTGCCGGAGCTGGTCAGCGGGGTGATGCCCATGGTGGCGTAGGAGGTGGGATTCCGCGGGGAGATGAGCGGCTTCATGAGGCCGACGGCGACGCTCCGCCGCTCCCAATCGAAGCGGACTTCGGCGGTGCGGAGGCGGAAGGGGACGGCGCCGGTGCCTTCGGTGGTGCCCTCCCAGAAGTCGCCGAAGGCTTCGCCGGAGACCTTGGCGCCGAACAGGGTAACCGGGCCGTGGAAGCGGAGGCCGGCGATGGACTGGCGGAAGGTGAGGCCGCCGGCTCTGCGGTTGAGCGTGGGGCTGGCGGTGTTGGGGGTGTCGACGCCGCCGGCGCCTTTCGAGTTGCCGAAGAGGTTGAACAGGGCGACGCCGGTAAGTTCGATGGGGAACTTGCTGGCGGCTTCGACTTTAGCCTGGGCCTGTTCTTCAATGCGGCGTTCGGCGATTTCGAGGCGCTCGGGGACGAGTTGTTCGACCTTGGCGCGGAGCGAGGCGACCTCCGCGCGCAGTTTGGCGTTTTCGGCCTCCAGTTTATCGAGGCGGGCGAGAATATCGGCCTGCGCCCAACCGAGGGCCGGCAGGCAGAGGAGGAGCCAGCATTTATGCATTGAGCATCTCTTTGACGGTATCCCTGACGAGCAGGGCGGAGTAGGGTTTCGCGAAGAAGCGGTCGGCCCCGGCCTGATCGCCCGGACCGGCCGACATGGCGATGACGGGGGCGCCGGGCTTGAGGGCGCGGAACTCGCGGATGAGGGTTTCGCCGCGGACGCGGGGCAGGTCGAGATCGGTGCAGAGCAGGTGGGCCTCGGCCAGGAGCCGGCGGCCCTCGGCTCCATCGTAGGCTACCAGGACCTCGAAATCGGCCACGCCGCCAAGCGCCATCGCCAGCGTATCGGCCAGCGCCCGGTTATCCTCCACCACCAGCACGGTCCACCTCATGGCAGGAACCGGTAGCCGATGCCGTGGACGGTGAGGAAGTGGCGGGGGACGGCTGGGTCGGCTTCGAACTTCTGGCGGAGTTTGACGATGTGGGCGTCGACGGTACGGGTGTGAGGAAAGGAGTTGTATCCCCAGACGGAGTTGAGGATGACGTCGCGGGTGAGGGGCCGGTCGGGATTCTGCAGGAAAAAGACCAGGAGGTTGTACTCGGCCGGGGTGAGTTTGACCTCCTGGCCGTGGCGTTCGACGATGCGGCGTTCGATATTGACCTCGGCGCCGGCGAACTTCAGGATGTGATGGGCTTCGCCGCCGCTGCGGCGGAGCAGGGCGCGGATGCGGGCGATGAGTTCGCGGCGGCCGAAGGGTTTGACGACGTAGTCGTCGGCGCCCATTTCGAGCAGTAGGACCTTGTCGATCTCATCGCCGAGCGCGCTGAGTACGATAATAGGAGTGGGCACCTTGTCCGTGCGCAGTTGGCGGCAGATTTCAACGCCGCTCATTCCCGGCAGGCGCAAGTCGACCAGAATCAGATCCGGCTGCAGAGTCAGGGCCTTTTCGTATCCGTCCCGCCCGTTGGCGCTGAGGTGGACGCGGAAGGACTCCTGTTCGAGCATGAGGCCGATCATGTCCCGCAAGCTGTCGTCGTCGTCGATTACGAGGATGGTCTGCATGAAAGCCGCTAGGAAATTGTATCGAAACCAGCAACTATCCCCTGATCGCGATCATCGTACATAGGAGACTCATGCGACCCTTCATCACCCTCTTGTTCACGGCCGCCGCTTTGTTGGCCGAAGACTACAAGGCCGCCCCGGGCGGCGCTCCGCCGGCGGAACTGGCGGCCAGTGTGAGCGCGCTGCTGCACAAGGAAGGCACGCGGGTGATGAAAGACGGCCAGTTGCTGGCCGAGGTCTGGTATCGCAGCGAGGTGCCCGCGGGCCCGGCGAGCGCCGAGGCGAACCTGACCATGCCGAACGTGCCGCACGGCTCGCTGCTGGCCGTGATTCAGTTTGCGCAGAAGCACGAGGACCGGCGCGGGCAGACGGTGCAGCCGGGCATCTACACGATGCGGTACAGCTACTTCCCGGAGAACGGGACGCACCAGGGCGCGGCGCCGCAGCGGGATTTCCTGCTGCTCGTGCAGGCCACCGGCGATACGGAAGGGGCGTCGACGCCGGCGTTTGACGCGTTGCTGGCGTTGAGCCGGAAGGCTTCCGGGACGCCGCATCCGGCGGTGTTCAGCATCTGGAAGGAGGACCCGAAGTACTTCAAAGAGGGCCAGATGGAGAAGCAGGGTGAGCACGACTGGGTGCTGATGCGGAAGATGGGCGTGGTGCCGGTTTCGATGATCCTGGCCGGACGCGGGGAGTAGACGGGCGCTGCTTAGAGAGCGGCGCGCATGTCGGTGACGGCCTGCTGCAGGCTCGCGACGGGCTCTTTGGTGGGCAGGTACTCCATGGTGATGTAGCCTTCGTAGCCGGCCTTGCTGATGGCTTTGTAGATGTTGGCGTAGGCCATTTCGCCGGTGCCGGGCTCGTTGCGGCCCGGGTTGTCGGCCACGTGGAACACCTTCACATAGGGCATGGCGGCGAGCGCGGTGCGGATGACGTCGCCGCGCTCGACCTGCTCGTGATAGAGGTCGAAGAGCAGGCGGACGTGGTCGTGGTCGATGGCCTTCATCGCGCGGAGACCGTCGACGCAGTTCGACAGGAAGTAGCCGGCGTGGTTGACCTTGGTATTGAGCGGTTCGACGATCAGGGTGACGCCGTATTGGGCGGCGAGGTCGCCACAGCGCTTGGCGCCTTCGACGAGCGAGGCGAACTGGTCTTCAAAACTCTTGCCGGAGATGGCGTTGCCGGACATGAGGAGGGCGAGCGGCACCTCCATTTTCTGGGCGATCTTGAGGTTGGACTCGACTTCGGCGAGCAGGGCCGGGCGCAGGGCGGGGTCCACCATGTTGAGCTTCTGGCGGTTCCAGTTGGGGGTGGCGGAGATGGTGTCGATGCCGAGGCGGAGGCTGCGGGCGCGCTTTTGGAGAGCAGCGACGTCGGTGGTGAGATGTTCGCCGACGAGCTCGACGCTCTGCAGGCCGGCGCGGGCGGCGATTTCGAGCTTCTCTTCGGGGGTTCCCTTGAGGCACCAGAGCATGACGGAGCTGGTGATTTTGGCTTTCCTGGGGGGTGGGGGCGTGAGCGGGGCCTGCATACTGGCGGCGAGAAGGGCTCGGCGGGTCATACGTTTTCAGTGTACCCGGCGCGGGGGGGGAGGCGGCTTTTATACGGAGATGGCGTAGCGCATGGCGTCGCCCTCCCAGCCGTCGGGCAGGGCGAACAGGCGGGTCATGTGGAGGATGATTTCGTGGGTGACGCGGTGTTCGTAGGCGTAGAAGTTAGAGAGCGTGAGGAGCGGGTTTTCGCCGGGCTGGAGGGTATCGACGACGCGGACGGTGGCTTTGCGGAGGAGGCCGGAGTGGCGGTCGACTTCGCCGATGACGAAGGGGTAGCGGGGGCGATTGCCGCGCGGGTTGGTGGGGGTGATGTTGCCGAGCCAGTAGATTTTGCCGTTGGAGTGGGTGAGGAGCTGGGAGCAGGAGCTGGGGGAGAAGAAGTGGTCGCCGTTGTCGTAGGTCCAGGGGATGAGTTCGGACCAGGTGCGGCCGTCGTCGTGGGAGTAGCTGACCCAGCGGTAGCTGGGATTTTCGGGGGCCTTATCGTTGGAGGCTCGGCAGACGAGCATCAGGCGGCCTTCGGCGAGGCGGGCGAGGGTGGGTTCGAGGGCGCCGCGGGTGGACTGTTCGGGCTTGAGGCGGAGGATGTTCGAGGTCTCCCAGCGGAGCTGGTCGCCGTGCCAGCGGCCGCGCAGGACGACGGTTTCATGCCAGGTGTAGCCTTTACCGGGGTTGTGATACTCGCCGTTGGGGCCGACGGGGGTGATCTCGACGGGGAGGCAGATGGTGCCGTCGGGGAGGGTGAGCGGGGTGGAGGAGTTGTCGCCGAGGGTGGCGGAGTTTTTGCCGGGGGTGACGAGGCCGGGGAGTTCGATGCGGTGGGATTTGCCGGCGTAGTTGTAGAAGAGCTCCCAGCGGCGCATGCCTTCGAGGGGATCGTCGGTGGGGAGGACGCCCTGCATGAAGAATTCGAGATAGCGGCCGGAGGCGGGGTCGACGTAGCCGCAGCGGAGGTGCTTGCGGTACATGCCTTCGGGGCGCTTTTCGCCGGTGACGATCGGTTCGGGCTTGGACCAGGTGACGCCGTGGTCGGTGGAGTGGCGGCGGTAGGCGATGTCGATGGTGTCGGACTTGCTCCAGCGCTGTTCGATGGAGTCCATGCGGCCGCCGGAGCGCTCGGTGTAGAAGGCGTAGGCCATGACGGCGGTACCTTTACCGGGGCTGGGGAGGAAGACGGTGCGGCGCTGGGCGAAGGCGAGACCCGGGAGCGAGAGAAACAGGCGGCGGTGCATGCCGACTATTATTCCTGATTTACGGGGTGTTTCTGATTTACGGGGTGAAATGGGCCGCTATATACTTGGGTTATGAATCGCCGCGAGATTTTGCAGGTGGGTAGCGTTGCGCCGCTGGCGGGCGCCGGAGCTTTGGCGCAGATCTCTTCCGCGCCGGAGTGGAAGCCGGAGCTGTTTGATGCCCACGCCAACGAAACCGTGGTGGTGCTGACGGAGCTGATTATTCCGGCGACCGATACGCCGGGGGCGAAAGCGGCGCTGGTGAACCGCTGGCTGGACCGGTTGTTGGCGGCCGGGCCGGTGGCGCAGCGCGATGCTTTTCTGGACGGGCTGCACTGGCTGGATGGCCACTCGATCGGCTTGCACGGGGCGCCGTTTGTGAAATTGACCGAGGCGCAGCAGGTGGCGATCTTGCAGTCGCTCGATGTCGCCGGCGACGGGCCGGGGCCGCGGTTTTTCCGGGCGGTGAAGGGATGGACGTCGCGGATCTATTACCAGACCGACATCGGGATGCGCGAGTTGAATAAGGGTGGGCGGGTGCCTTCGCCTCAGAACATGGGCTGCCGGCACACCAGCCACGCCTGATCGCCCGTGCGGAACTATCCGGAGAGCGTCGAGTTCCTTTATACACTCGGCAATGAGCTGAAGTCTGCCAAGCTGGGCCTCGAACTGGTGGGCCTGTTGTGGCAGGCGATGGGTTTTCACGGGACGCAGCCTCCCGTAATCCACGTGGCCGGGACGAACGGCAAGGGCTCGACGTGCGCGATGATCGAAGCCGCGCTGCGGGCGGCGGGGGTGCGGACGGGTCTTTATACTTCGCCGCATCTGATTCACCCGACGGAGCGGATTCAGATCAACGGCCGGCCGATTACGCCGGAGCAGTTTGCGCACGCGTTTGATACGGTGCACCGGACGGCGCTGCGGTTGATTGCCGATGGGACGATTGCGCATCATCCGTCCTACTTTGAGACCGTGACGCTGATGGCGTTTGAAGTGTTCGTGGACCAGAACGTGGACCGCGCGGTGGTGGAGGTGGGCCTGGGCGGAAGGCTGGACGCGACCAACGTGGTGAAGCCGGAGCTGTGCGTGATTACGCCGGTGGATTTCGACCACGAGGAGTGGCTCGGCAAGACCATTGAGGCGATCGCGTTTGAGAAGGCCGGGATTTTGAAGCCGGGGGTGCCGGCGGTGATGGCGGCGCAGCGGCCGGCGGCGCGGGCGGTGATTGAGGCGCGGGCGCGGGAGGTGGGTGCGCCGCTGTACTACGCCGCGGAGGTCACCGGCCCGGTGCCGTGTTCGCTCGCGGGTGAGCATCAGGTAGAGAACGCGAAGACGGCGGCGCGGGCGCTGCAGCTCTTAGGCATCCCGCTCGACGGCATGGCGCGGGCCACCTGGCCGGGACGGCTCGAGACGGTGAGCCGCGATCCGCTGATTATTCTGGATGGCGCGCACAACCCGGCCGGGGCGAAGGCGTTGGCGCGGTACGTGCAGCAGCAGTTTGCGGGCAAGCGGGTGGGGATGATTTTCGGGGCGATGCGGGATAAGGACGTCACCGAGATTTCTTCGATTCTGTTCCCGCTGGCCGATGAGCTGATTTGCACGGCGGCGGGGCAGGCGCGGGCGCTGCCGCCGGAGGCGATGCTGGCGATGACGCCGCACCCGAACGCGCGGACGGCGGCGACGATCGGCGAGGCGTTGGCGCTGCCGCGCGACTGCGACGTGCTGCTGATTACTGGCTCGCTGTATCTGGTGGGAGAGGCGCGGGCTCTTTTGGTTTCCTGACATGTCTTTTGCCCTTCTCCGTACGATTGTGTTTACTGACCCGCTCATCGTCGTGGCGACGGTGGTGATGGGGATCATCAGTTACTGCCTGATTCCGCTCGACAAGGACGGGACCAAGCAGATCGCCTGCGCCAAGCTGTGGGGCTGGATGCTGACGAAGATCATGGGGATGGACATGGTGGTGGAGGGTCTTGAGAACCTGGACCCGAAGGCGCATTACATCTTCGCGGGGAACCATCGCAGTTACTCGGATACCCCGGCGCTGCTCTACGCCCTGCCCTATAACTTCCGGTTCATGGCCAAGAGCGAGCTGTTTTCGATTCCTTTCATGGGGACGCATCTGCGGACGGCGGGGCATATTTCGGTATCGCTCGATAATCCGCGCGAGGCGGTGCGGAGCCTGACACGGGCGGGGACGACGATCCGGGAGAAGCGGCTTTCGATTCTGATCTTTCCCGAAGGCGGGCGGACGGAGGGCGAGCTCGAACCGTTCAAGGAAGGGGCGGCGATTTTGGGGATCAAGAGCGGGACGCCGATTGTGCCGTTCGGGCTGATCGGGACGCGGGACGTGATGCCGATGCACGGGGTGGCGATTCGCGGGGGGACGGTAGTGGTGCGGATCGGCAAGCCGATTCCGACCGAAGGGCTGGGTAACCGGGATAAGGGCCCGCTGACCGAGCGGCTGCGGAACGAGGTGGCGGCATTGCTCGGGGTTGCGCCCTAGGCCTATACTGCAAGGAATGAAAAAGGCTCTCCTGCTGGTGATACCGGTGGCGCTGCTGGCGCAGCCAGAGTTTCCGCTTCCGGATAAGAATGCGGTGATCTCCTTTGAGGACTACAACCCGAAGTCGGGCTTGAAGGTGGACGAACACATCGTGAAGCGGGCCAAATACCCGTTTATCGACGTGCACAACCATCAGCGCGGGGAGATGAACAAGGCGGCGCTCGACAAGCTCGTCAAGGACATGGACGGGCTGAATCTACAGGTGATGGTGAACCTTTCGGGGAGCTATGGCGACCGGCTGAAGAAGACGGTGGACAACATGAAGGGCAACTATCCGAAGCGCTTCGTGGTGTTTGCCAACCTGAACTTCGAGGACATGGAGGCGCCGGACTATCCGGACGTGGTCGCCAAGCAACTGGAGCAGGACATTAAGAACGGGGCGCAGGGGTTGAAGTTCTTCAAGAACTTTGGGATGGACCTGCGGATCAAGAGCGGTGAGCGAATCAAGGTAGACGACCCGCGCTTCGACAAGGCTTTTGAGGTCTGCGCGAAGTATAAGATACCGGTGCTGATCCATACCGCCGAGCCGCGGCAGTTTTTCCAGCCCTGGGACAAGGACAACGAGCGTTGGCTCGAACTCAAGCAGTTCCCGAGCCGTTACCGTCCGCCAAACAAGTATCCGACGTGGGAGACGCTCATGGCCGAGCAGTATTCGCTGGTGGGTCGCCACCCGAAGACCACCTTCATCAACGCCCATCTGGGTTGGCTGGGCGGGGATCTGGCCGAGCTTGGCAAGTTGATGGACAAGTACCCGAACATGCTGACCGAAGTGGGGGCCGTGCTGGCCGAGCTGGGGCGGCAGCCGCGGACGGCGCGGGCGTGGTTTGTGAAGTATCAGGACCGGGTGCTGTTCGGCAAGGACATCTGGGAGACGAGCGAGTACTTCACCTACTTCCGGGTGTTTGAGACGGCGGATGAGTACTTTGACTACTACCGGAAGCGGCACGCGTTCTGGAAGATGTACGGGATGGACCTGCCGGACGAGGTGCTGAAGAAGCTGTACTACAAGAACGCGCTGCGGATCATTCCGGGCATTGACGCCTCGCAGTTTCCCCGGTAATGCGGATCGATAAATGGTTATGGGCGGCCCGGTTCTTCAAGACCCGGGCTTTGGCCATTAAGGCTTGCGACCTGGGCCGGGTGGAGTGGAACGGGCAGACGGCGAAGCCGGCGCGGGAGGTACGGGTGGGCGACCGGCTGCGCATCAAGACCGAGGCGGGCGAGTATGAGGTGGAGGTGCTGGGCCTGAGCGAGATGCGGGGCCCGGCAGCGGTGGCGCAGACGCTGTACAGCGAATCGGCCGAGAGCCGGGAGCGGCGGCAGTTGGCGATTGAGGCGCGGAAGGCGATGCCGTTTTATCCGGAGGGGAAGCCTTCGAAGAAAGACCGGCGGAAGATTATCTGGTTTCAGGGCCGGGATCAGTAGCGGAGCCAGGTGCCGAGGGGCGGCTGCTGCTCGACGCCGGGGCGGGACCAGTCGCAGACGCCGGTAGGGAAGATTTTGGCGAGGCGTTCGCGTTCGGCGGGGGCGAAGGGGACCTGGTAGTCGGCCGGGTCGAGGGGCTTGAGTCGGCATTGGATGACATCGTTGGTGACGGGTCCGCCGGCGGCCATGCGGGGAGAGGGATAGGTGGGATAGAACTCGTTGCAGCGGCCGCCGGAGAAGGTTTGGGTTTCGAGGATGCGTTCGCCGGAGGGGGAGACGCAGGCGTCGACGAGGTCGGCGGGCCGGCGGCCGGTGGTGAGCCACTCGTCCATTTTCGCGATGGCGAAGGGGGCCTGGTTGTGGGCGGCATCGCTCAGGAGGATGACGTGGTTAGAAAGATTGCCGTTGGCGCGGCGGAGGCGTTCGCGGAAGGCGTAGGAGTGGTATTTGAGATGGACATCGCCTTTGGGGGAGCCGTCCTGATAGACCCGGACGTCGATGATGGGGAGGTTGGCGAGGCCGAGGCCGCCGTGGGTGATGCGGCCGGTTTGGTAGGCGGCGCGGACGGCGGCGGGGTCGGCGACGGTGCGGGTGGGGACGAGGTTGCCATCGTTGTCGTAGCCGCCGATGCGTTCGTTGAGGTCGAGGAACTGGGCGGGGGAGATGGCGCCCGAGTTGAGGGCGGCGAGGCCGTACTGGACGCCAGTGTTATCGACGGCGCGGCGGGCGAAGCCGGTGAGGGGGTCGCGGCCGTAGACGTTGACGTTGTGGTCGAAGATGTCGCAGCGGGCGCCGGCGCGGTGGAGGACGGGGTGGTAGCGGAGTTCGCCGGGCAGCTGGGGCGGGCAGAAGGTTTGGGGATGGATGCGGCCGGCGCCGGGGGCGGGGCCGGAGAGGTTGGCGAGATTGGCGGGGCCGGCGATGGCCGTTTTCTGGGCGGCGGTGAGGGAGGAGCGGGTGAAGTAGGCGTCGAGGAGTTGGGCGTCGGTGAGGAACTGGGTGGTGGCGAGGACTTCGGGGAAGGTGGCGCTGGGGATGATGCCGTTGAGGAGGCCGGGGTAGTTGGCGGCGATCTGGATCTGCTGGTAGGCGCCGCCGGAGCCGCCGCGGCCGAAGGTGAAGCGGGGGGGGCCGTAGGATTCGATGAAGCGTTCCTTGACCATCATCATGGTTTCGGCGGCGGTGACGTCCTGGCAGTTGTTGCCGAAGACGTTGAGGGTGGCGGCGGCTTCGGCGTAGCCGCGGCCGACGATGTCGTCGCTGACGGGGAGCGGGAGGGAGCCGCCCTGGCGGTACCAGCCGCCGGTGCAGCCGCCGCCGAAGGAGTAGAGGAGGCGCTGGTTCCAGGCCGGGGGCGGGGCGAAGGGGGAGGGGGCGGGATCGGCGGTGGGATCGTGGAGGATGGCGGTTTGGTAGATGGCGCGGTTGCGGGTGCCGGTTTCGAGGCGGACGATGTAGGGGACGGTGCGGCCGAGGGTGGTGGTGGTACGGGCGACGTCCGGGGGGAGAGACGCAAGAGAAGGCAGGGGTTTGAGGGGGCCGTAGGGGGTGGGGCGGTAGAGGTAGGTGACGACGGTGCGGGTGGTGCAATCGGCGTCGAGGGGCGGGCCGAGAAGGCTGCCGTCGGGGAGGGCGAAGGAGGCGGATTCGCAGACGAAGGGTTGCTGGTGGGGGCCGGAGAAGACGGGGCCGGCGGCGGGGAAGTTGGTGAGGGGGAGTTGCTGGCCGCCGGCGGTGAGGAGATTGGAGCCGGGGCGGAGGCCGGTGACGAGGCCGAGGAGGGCGGCGCCGGCGGGGCGGAAGGAGCTGGTGATATCGCGGCCGTTGAGCTGGATAGCAATAGGGCGGGAGTCGGCGGGTTCGATGCGGACGAGGACGTCGCCGCCGGTGATGCGGTCTGGCGCGGCGGAGAGGGTGAGGATTTGGAGGGCTAGAGCGAGAGGGGGCATATGCGATATAGATAGGGTCTTATGAATCGAGAGTATACGCGAAGAGGGGTGATGGGCATGCTGGGGGCGGCCGGATTGGCGGCGCAGACGCCGCGGGACTGGACGGGGCAGCAGCCGATCCAATATCCGGACCCGGACGTGGAGGCGCTGGACCCGCGGTTTCGGAAGTATATGGTGGGGAACACGAGCATCCGGCGGCTGCATATAGGAACCTCGTGGGCCGAGGGGCCGGCGTGGAACGGGGTGGGCAAGTATCTGGTGTGGAGCGATATTCCGGGCAACGTGCAGCTGCGGTGGATTGAGGACGACCGGCGGGTGACGGTGTTTCGGAACCCGGCGGGGTTCAGCAACGGGAACACGTTTGATTATGAGGGGCGGCAGCTATCGGCCGAGCACGGGGGGCGGCGGGTGGTGCGGTATGAGTACAACGGGACGGTGAGCGTGATTGCCGAGCGGTTTGAGGGCAAGCGGCTGAACTCGCCGAATGATCTGGTGGTGCATCCGGACGGGAGCGTGTGGTTTACGGATCCGCCGTACGGGATCAGCGGGGACTACGAGGGGTTCAAGGCGGCCAAGGAGTTGAAGGAGGCGGTGTACCGGGTGGACGGGAAGACGGGGCAGATTACGAAGGTGACGGACGAGGTGAGCGCGCCGAACGGGATCTGTTTTTCGCCGGACTATAAGCGGCTGTACGTGGCGGATACGGGGGCGGGCGGGCGCGACTTGAAGGTTTGGACGGTGAACGGGGCGGGGTTGACGGGGGGGAAGCGGTTGGCGGTGTTGGATAATCCGGTGACGAAGGGGCCTGCGGCGGCGGACGGGATTCGGTGTGACGTGGACGGGAATATCTGGGGCGGGGCGCGGCCGGGGGTGCAGGTGGTGACGCCGGAGGGGGAGCGGATTGGGTTGATCAAGCTGCCGGAGAGCTGCGCGAATGTGTGTTTTGGGGGGGCGCGGCGGAACCGGTTGTTTATGACGGCGAGCCAGTCGTTGTATGCGCTGTATGTGAACACGACGGGGGCGCATATCTGTTAGGGGCGGGGGGATAGACTGAGAGTATGGTTGTCGCGACGGGTTACATTGACCAGGCCAAGCTGGCGAGTGCGGTGGAGAAGGCGGCGAGCAAGCTGGGCCCGGAGGTGGTTCGGTTGAAGCACCGGTTGGGCCCGGATACGAACGGGGATCCGTCGATTGACTTTCGGATTGTGTTGGCGGACGATGTGGTTCAAAAAGCGATCCATGAGGACACGGTGGCGGAGGTGACGGGCAGGATCATGGGTACGCTTTTCGAGGAGCTGCACCCTTATGAGAATTGGGGGTTGGTGCCTTATTTCGCTTTTCGGAGCCTTTCGGAGGAGCCGACGCCCGGGGAGTGGGCCTGACGGGGCATGACGTTCCACGAGGAACTCCTAGCGCAGGCCGGGGAACTGGTGAATAAGAGCCAGCCGGGCGCTACGCAGGCCGACCTGCGGCGGGCCGTTTCCGCTGCGTACTATGCCCTTTTTCATCTGCTGGTGAGCGAGGCAACGCTCAACTGGAAGCGCGACAGCTCGCGAGATGCCTTTGGACGAATGTTCGACCATGGGCTGATGCGAAAAGCCTCTCAGCGGATGGCCGACTCTAACCGGTCTCCTATGGCGGGAGAGGATTCGGAAGTCGTGCGGAAACTGAGGAAGGTGGCGAAAGGGTTTGTACAATTGCAGCAAAAGCGCCACCTCGCGGACTATGACAACGGGACTCGCTGGACCCCATTCGAGGCGCTGCAGGAGGTATCGATAGCGCGGGAGGCGTTTGCGGTTTGGGCGACGATTCGGAGCGAGGACCTGGCGCAGGAGTATCTGGTGTCGCTGCTGATCCGGCCGCGGGAGTGACAGACTTCGAGTGAACCGGTGGGCGGGTGAACCGGCTGGATGGGCGGCGAGGCTGTTTTGCGAAACGAAGCCAGACGGGCAGGAGAGGACGTTGCTTTGGCAACTTCAGCGGTGTTGGGGGGGCGGCGTCAAGGGTTTTTGGGTTCCCGGGGGCATGGTTGTGTTGAAAAGAAAGGAGATATAGTTTCTCAGGGCCGGTGAAGGGCCTGGGGGTGGGGTGGGGGCTCAGGAGATGGTGAAGCGGTGGAAGGGTTCGAGGGAGTCGACTTCGGCTTCGGGGCGGCCGATTTTCCAGCGGTACATGCGGCCTTCGATCTTGCCGGGGGTGAAGTCGAGGAGGGTGAAGCCGTTGTGTTCGTGGGGGGCGAGGGAGGTTTGGAGATCGAGGCCGGTGGCGGGGAGGGGCGGGGTGCCGCGGGCGGCGGAGGGCCAGCCCAGGGGGCCGGTGGAGAGGGGGCCGGTGAGGATGGAGTGGACAGGGTTCGAGCGGAGGTCTTGGGAGCCGTTGCGGGTGATGGCGGCGTGGGCGAGGGCGTGGAGGTCGCCGGAGAGGAAGACGGCGGGGCGGTTCATGCGGGAGGCGGCGAGGAGGAGGCGGTCGTGCTGGGAGCGCCAGCCGGGCTGCCAGAAGTACTTGGCGCGGTCGACGCCGAGGCGGCCCTGGTCATCGAGGACGTCGGGGTACCATTCGCCCCATTTGCCGGCGGTCCAGGCGATGGGCATGGAGGGGACGTTGACGACGTGGCGGGCGGGGGAGAGGGCCATGCGGCGGGTGAGCCAGTTTTCGACGTTTTCGGGGACGAGGTCGGCGTAGGGTCCTTTGAGGGACTGGAAGCGGCGGCAATCGTAGAGGAGGAGTTCGACGAGGTTGCCGGCGCGGAGGGTGCCGTAGCATTCACTGAGATGGGGGGCGCGGTCGGCGGCGGAGGCGCCGGGGAGGCCGGCGGGGCGGTCGGGGTTGGGGAGGTGTTCGGGGAAGTAGAGGTGCTGGGTGGCGCGGGCGAGGCGGAGCATGAAGTCGTCGGGGGGGAAGGAGACGCCGGCGATGGATTGGGGGTCGCGGGGGGTGAGGATGGCTTCGTCGTTTTCGAAGTAGTCGTGGTCGTCCTGGATGAAGTGGGTGGGGACGGAGCGGAGGAGGGTGCCGTAGAGGTCGGCGATCTGGCGGTTGACGGCGGCTTTGAGGAGGGGTTCGTTGGGGGTACCGAGGACGGGGAGGTCGCGGTTGAAGTCGGCGCCGAGGAGTTTTTTGGCCCAGGGTTGCTGGCCCATGGGAGCGTCGGCGCTGCCCCGGCCGAAGCGGAGGTCCCAGTAGACGTGGTCGCCGATGGCGATCATGGCGTCGGGTTGTTCGCGGAGGGCGCGGGCGAGGAGGCGGCGGCGTTGGGGGATGGAGACCCAGTAGGGCTGGCCGGTGAGGGGGTTGGGCATGGCGTCGTGACCGCCGGCGCAGGTGTAGACGAGGAGGCGGAAGTGGGAGAGGGAGGCGTCGGGCGGGGGTAGGGTTTTGAGGGTCCAGGGTTCGACGTGGGGGAGGCGGAGGAGGTAGGGGGTGGCGGGTTGGAGGTTGGGGACGTCGAAGAGGAAGAACTGGCGGGCGGAGTCGGTGGGGATGCCGGGGACGGAGCGGTTGCCGACGTGGAGGATGGGGGGTTGGGGTTGGGGGAGGTGGTAGGAGACTTTGAGGAGGAAGCGGTGGTGGTTGGCGGTGGGGAGGATGTGGCGGGGGGAGTTGGGGGGGAGGGGGGCGGCGAGGGCGAGGAGTTCGCGGCGGGTCATGAGGGTATGGTAGCGGATGGGGGTCGCGCCCGAAGGAAAGCGATCAGCGAGGCAAGGATCTGGTGGTCGTTTACGTGAATTTCTGGGCTGCCTTTTCGAATAGGGCGAGATCTTCATCAACTCGGGATAGCGACCGCGACCAGGCAGGCATTGGCGCGAGTGGTTGGCCGAGTTGACGTGGCACACGGAGGCGGGGTGGGGAGTTTGCTATTCTTTTGGTGTCCTAACTCCAGGTGGCACGTGGCTGACCTATCCAAGATCCGGAAGATTTGGCAGGACGATGAGTTGGAGGCGATTTTGATCGCTTACTTCGAGATGCTGAGGGCGGTGTTAGAGGGACGAACGTTGCGCAAGAGTGAACCTGGGGCGGCTCTGCGGGCGAAGATCGGCTGGACCGATGGGTCCATCGCGTTTATACATCAGAACATTTCGGCCGTACTCGATGAGTTGGGTATGCCCTGGATTGTGGGTTACATTCCTCGATGGAACGATCCAAACGCTTTTCCGGGCGCCATTGACCGTTATCTGCCGCGTTGCCCGGAGTTATTGACCTTTGTTCCAGCTAGCCGGAGGGAGGGCCGAGCAAGGGCTCTCTGGTCCCCCCTCCGGAGTTGCACGAGCATGCGGACAGGGCTCCGATGGGGTTACGGCGTCTGTGCGTACTGGGGGGGGCCGGCGGATGGGCGGCTCTACCGGGTGCATGAGTTTTCCAAACGGCCCTTGATTTTTGAACTGGCTCCTCCACTCGACCGGAGCGTGGTGTGCCGGCCCGAGACCTGGAAGGTGAGTTTTGCATGACGGAGATCGCCGATGCCGAGGAGGTGCTGCGGAGGGTGACCGGACTCGGGCTCTGGCGACGGGGCGCGGAGCGGGCGCCGCATAAGCCACTGCTGATTCTGCTGGCGCTCGGGCGATTGAGCCAGGGAGGCAAACGGCTGTGTCCCTACGAGGATTGGGAGCCGGGGCTACGGCAGTTGCTGGAAGAGTTCGGGACACCGCGACGGTCAGTGCATCCGGAGTATCCGTTCTGGCGGCTGCAGAACGATCAGCTCTGGGAGGTTGAGGCGGATGGCCGAATGACCCGGCGAAGCTTGGGGGCGGATGTGCTGAAGAGCGAACTGGTGAAGTTTCGCATCCGGGGTGGGTTTACGGCGCCCGTGTACGAGGCGTTTCGACGGGACCCGCAACTGGTCCGACAGGCGGCGCAGGCGCTCTTGCTGGGCCATTTTCCAGCCTCTCTGCACGAGGAGATTTTATGCGCCGCCGGGCTGGACTTTGAATCGACCGTGCGGCGGAGCCGGCTGCGGAGCTTTCGGGATGAGGTGCTTGCGGCGTATGGACATAGCTGCGCGTTCTGTGGGTATGACGTGAGGATGGGCAGCGCGGACCTCGGGTTGGACGCCGCGCATATCATGTGGCATCAGGCAAAAGGTCCGGACTTAACGGCGAACGGGTTGGCCTGTTGTACGCTGCACCACCGGGCGCTGGACCGGGGAGCGATCGGGTTGAGCGATGAGCTGACGATTCTGGTTTCGGCGCATGCGTACGGCGGGTTGAGGTTCGACGAGCACTTTGTTTCGCTGATGGGCCGACCGCTGCGGCGACCGAACCTGGCCAGCAGTCTGCCAAAGCAGGAGTATCTGGAGTGGCATCGGCGGGAGGTATTCCGACCGCCGTCGCGCGACGGCGGCTGAGCAGGATTCCGTTTCGTGGCGGGCTGGTTAGGGATGGCGGTCGCCGGGGAGGAGGTGTTGGTTGTAGCCGAGTTCGACGAGGCGGTGGAAGGCGGCGAGGACGTCGGGAGGGATGCGCTGCGGGGCCGTCCAGCCGCGGCGGGCGTAGACCCAGAGACGCTGGAGGTCGCCGAGGATGATGTTGGCCACCTTCGCGGGTTCGAGGCCGGGCTCCGTACAATACGACGTAAACGTCGCGGGCCAGGTGGCCATCGTCGCCGGCATCTCCGGCCACTCCACCGCGTGCGCCGCATACGCACGACGCTGCATGAACGGCTTCGTCACGATCAGAATCCGCGCCAGCGGGCGGCCGGATAGCAGACGGCGGCAGAAACGGATGTTCTCGGCCGTGTTCGTCGCCTCCCGCTCAGCCAGGATCGCCGCGGGCGGGACGCCGGCCTCCCGGAGATGTTCGGCAAAGACGTCGGCTTCGGGGCGGTCCCAGTGCGTGGCCAACAGATCGGACTGATGGGCGATGCCGCCGGTGGGGACGACGAGCGGGGCGAGGCCCTGATGATACAGCGCAGCCGCGTGCGTGGCGACGCGGAGGTCGTTGGTGCCCAGCACCAGCATGGCGTCGGCCGGGGCGGGCTGGTGAGGCAACTGGTGATAGGCGAAGACCTGCGAGGCGAGGCGGACAGCTTCCGGGGTCATGGCGGCTAGGAGAGCGGCGTCCAGCCGGCGAAGGGCTTGGGGGTGGCGCAGGTGGGGCCGCCGTCGCGGGCCTGGCCGGGGATTTGCGTTTGATAGGCCGGATGGTCGCCGGTGAGGCCGGTGAGCGGGACTTTCAGGCGGCGGGTCCAGGGGGAGCCGGACTGGCCGGCGGCGGTTCCGATGTCGAGGTAGAGAAACCGGCCCGTGGGCGGGCCCTGGACGAAGGGGCCGCGGAGGGGAAAGGGGAGGGTGCAGAGGAAGGTGAGGTCGGCGCCGGTGGAGCGTTGGATGCCGATGGTTTCGTAGTGGTGGCCGCGGCCGCGCTGGAGGCCGAAGTCGACGCCGGCGGGCGGGGCGAGGAGGGTGATGTGGAGGGTGATTTCGGTTTCCATGATGGTCCGGATTCCATTATGCCGGTGATATGATTCGGCCATGCGGATCCTTTTCCTCCTTTTCGTGTCGGCGTGGGTGCTGGCGGCGCAGAGTAAGCCGGTGGTGGGGGTGGGCGGGATTGTCCACGAGACGAACACGTTCAACCCGCGGAAGACGCGCCTTGAGGACTTCGGGACCAGCCTGGGGGCGGCCGAGGGGATTCTGCGGGGTCAGGATGTGTTGACCAAGTCCGAGAACGCCAACAACACAACGGCAGGGTTTATCTACGGCGCGGGGCAGGCGGGGTATACGCTCCATCCGACGCTGGTGGCGGGGCCGCAGACGATGGGGACCGTGCTTGACAGCGCGTTTGAGCCGCTGGTGAAGGAGTTGATCGACCGGCTGAAACAAGCACCGAAGCTGGACGGGATTCTGCTGTTTCTGCACGGGACGATGGTGACCGAGAGCTATCCGCACGCCGATGCCGAAGTGGTGCGGCGGGTGCGGTTGGCGTTTGGCGAGAAGATTCCGATTGTGGTGGTGCACGATTTTCACGCCAACATCTCCGAGGAGATTGTGCGGCTGTCGACGGTGCTGCTGAGCTACAAAGAGTGCCCGCATCTGGACGCGCGGGCGGCGGGGGTGAACGCGGCGCGGATCATGGGCGATATTTTGAGCGGGAAGGTGAAGCCGACGCAGGCGCTGGCCAAGCCGCCGATGCTGCTGAACATTCTGTTCCACAACACGTACGCAGCGCCGCTGAAGGCGGTGACGGACGCGAGCAAGGCGCTTGAGAAGACGCCGAAGGTGCTGGCGGCGAGCGTAGCCGGAGGGTATCAGTACGCCGATATTCCGGCGATGGGGCCGAGCGTGGTGGTGGTGACGGACAACGACCCGGCGCTGGCGCGGCGGGAGGCGGACCGGCTGAGCGGGATGCTGTGGGAGATGCGGGAGCAGTTGGTGATGAAGGCGCCGGGGCCGGCCGAGGCGGTGCGGATGGCGATGACGAACGGGAAGTGGCCGGTGACGCTGATGGACGCGGGGGATAACATTGGCGGGGGTTCGGCGGGGGATAGCACGTTTATCCTGTCCGAGTTATTGAAGCAGCGGGCGGAGGGATGGGTGATGGTGATATCGGACGCGGCGGCGGTGCAGGCGGCGGTGCGGAGCGGGGTGGGCGGGGTGTTTGATATGGCCGTGGGAGGGAAGACGGATAATCTGCACGGGGATGCGGTGCGGGTGAGGGGGCGGGTGAAGGGGATTCATGATGGGCGGTTTGTGGAGCGGGCGGTGCGGCACGGGGGCGGGCGGTATTGGGATATGGGGGTGACGGCGGTGATCGAGGTGGAGGGTTCGACGCCGGACATGCCGAATTTGCTGGTGTTGACGCCGAAGCGGATTATTCCGTTCAGCCTGGGGCAGCTGGTGAGTTTGGGGATTTTGCCGGAGTACATGAAGATTCTGGTGGCGAAGGGGACGATTGCGCCGCGGGCGGCGTACGAGCCGATTTCGGAGCGGATTATTGAAGTGGACTCGGGCGGGGTGACGGGGATGAATCCGGGGCGGTTTACTTACCGGCGGATTCGGGCGGGGCTGTTTGGGGCTCGCTGAGGTGGGGCTTGCGGAGGAGAACGGTGAGGCCGTCGTGGAGTTGGCCGGGGAGGAGGGAGCAGGCGAGGTCGTAGAGGAGGGCGCGGGGGCCGAAGTAGTTGCGGAACCAGAGTTCGGTGAGTTCGAGATGGGATTGCCGGGCGATCAAGCGGAGGTCGGTGGCGGTGTATTCGCAGAAGTGTCCGGGGTTGGTGGGATCGTCGCGGATGATTTCAAAGGGGCTGTGGCCGGCGAGGTGGAGGAGACGTTTGCGAAGGCTGTTGGGATTGGGGGTTTGGAGGAGGATGGCGCCGCCGGGGCGGAGCCAGGAGGCGGCGCAGGCGAGGACTTGGGAGGGAGCGATGTACAGATGTTCAAGGACTTCGGCCAGGACGATGACGTCGTAGGGGGGGAGGGGGGGCCAGGCGGCGGGGTCGGCGGCGTGGTTGAGGTCGAAGTGGATGTGCTGGCCGTGGAGCTGGCCCGTGAAGCGGTGGTCGAAGTAGCCGAGGGTGTCGATGGTGGCGTGGGGGAAGGCTTCCTGGAACTGGAGGGTTTGGTAGGAGAGGCCGATGTCGAGAAGGCGGGTGAAGGGGCGCTGGGTTTGGCTGACGCGCTCAAGGAGTTCGAGCAGGAACTGGTAGCGGCGTTGATGGAACTGCAGGTATTGCGAGGGGAGGGTGTCCATCGACCGTAGTTAATGATTGTAGAGGATAATCGTAGCAGTGTCTAAGTGGAAGGATCTGGAACAGAGATTAGCGCGGACAGAGCAGCAGTTACGACTGTTTCAGCGCATCAGCCGGCTGATGGTGAGCGAGTCCTCGCTGCAGCAGGTGTTGCAGGCGATTGTGAAGCTGGTGCAGGAGTTTACGGATTGCGATTCGTGTCTGGTTTATCTGCTGGAGGGCGGGCAGTTGGAGCTGTGTGCGTCCAACGGCGCGACGAGCGGGGCGGTGGGGGCGGTGCGGTTGAACCTGGACGAGGGATTGACGGGATGGGTAGCGCGGGAGCGGCGGCTGCTGGCGATTTCGCGGGAGGCTTACAACGACTCGCGGTTCAAGACGTTTGCGGAGTTGGAGGCGGACACGTTTGAGGCGTTTTTGTCGGCGCCGGTGATGGCGCGGAGCCGGGTGGTGGGGGTGATCAATGTGCAGCACCGGGAGCCGCATGCGTACACGGGGGACGAGATGGAGTTGTTGACGACGGTAGGAGAGCAGGTGGGCTGTCTGCTGATGCTGGCGACGGCGGGTACGGGGCAGGGGAAGGGGAAGGGATGAGAAGGGGTCGAGGGTTTTGGGGGACGGTGTTGGGGTTGGTGGTGGGGGCGGCCGCGGCGGGGGCGGCGGACAAGTGGAACGTGGCGTTTTTCCATGATGAACAGGATTCGGCGTTGACGCTGGGGGAGATTGTGTTTCCGAGCGAGCGGCGGGGGCTGGCGCTGGGGGTTTTGAACGAGAAGGGGCGGGTGAGGCCGGTGGCGGTGGTGACGGGCGACGGGGGGAAGCGGTGGGAGATGGTGCCGCTCAAAGAGATTCCGGTGACGGTGGCGTGCGTGAACGATACGGCGTGCTGGATGGCGACCGAGGGCGGGGTATGGTTTACGGAGGAGGCGGGGCGGAGTTGGAGGAAGGTATCGCGGCAGAAGGGGATTCTGGCGATGCATTTTGATTCGGCGACGCACGGGTTTGCGGGGGGCGTGAAGAAGACGATTTGGGAGACGCGGGACGGGGGCAAGAGTTGGACTCCGCTGGCGGCGACCAAAGAGATTGCGGCCAAAGAGGAGTATGCCGCGTTTCATGCGATGGGTTTCGGGGGTAAGACGGGAATTATCGCGGGGACGAGCCGGCCGCCGCGGCGGGAGGATATGAGTTTGTTTCCGCCGTGGATGGAGCCGGAGCGGGCCGCGAAGCGGCGGGAGTGGCCGAACCTGATGATGATGGCGGAGACGCGGGACGGGGGCGGGACGTGGAAGGTGTCGTCGGCTTCGATTTTCGGGCAGGTAAGCCGGATTCTGGTGGACCCGGCGGGGTTTGCGGTGGTGTTGCTGCGGTTTGGGGATACGTTTGAGGTTCCGGCGGAGGTGGGTCAGATCGACTTCAAGACGGGGAAGTTGGCGCCGGTGTACCGGAAGAAGGAACACGCGGTGACGGATGTGGCTTACCTGGCGAACCGGTCGATTGTGGCGGCGGGGACGGAGCAGTTGGGTCTGCGTAGTTTGCAGTTACCGGGGCGGGTGGTGATCCGAGAGGCGAAGATCCGAGAGGTAACGCAGGTAGGGAATTTTGAAGAGCAGGCGGTGGACTACCGGGCAGTGGCTCGGCAGGTGAAGTTAGCGGCTGCTCCGGACGGTCAGTTGTGGGCCGCAACCGACGCCGGCATGATCCTCCGGCTCGACCGGGGAGGAGCAGGAGTCCGCTAGGGTCCGGGGCTGGGCGGGGATGACGACGGGGCTGCGTTCGGCGCGCAGCGAGGCGTCGAAGCGCATTTTGATGGGGCGGAAGCTCCAGAAGTTGTGGCGGCAGTATTCGCAACGAACGGGTTTGGCGCCGCAGGCGACGGCCAGGGAGGTGGTGAACGGGGGCCGGTAGTGCGAGGTGTTCCACTTCGACAGATCGAGGCGGTGGCAGCGGGGGCACTTGGAGTAGAGAGCGTACCGGAGGGGCCAGATGCTTGCGCAGAAGGAGTGATCGCAATCGAGGCATCGAAAACCGTAGAATCCGAGCAAGCTCCGGAGGGCCCCGGTGAGAGAGCGGGACCTGGACATGCGTACGGACTCGGATCCACAGCGGGAACAGGTGATCAGCATGGCGGCTTTCTTGAGTTTACCTAATTTTTGGCTAAACAGAACCGAATGATTTCCCCAAAAGGTACCCTGGCGGTACGCCAAGCTCAGCGTTCAAGAGCCCGTGAGTAACGGAACAGTGGTACTGACCGCGGCTTGGACGTAGTGATCGCGGTAGTGGCGGAAGGCCTGGAGAAGGCTGGGGAGGAGAGGAGAGGAGGGGGGAGGGAGGCGGAGGGATTCGATTTCGGCGACGGGGAGGAGTTCGCGGGTAGAGGAGGTCATGAAGACGGCGTCGGCGCGTTCGAGGTCGGCGGGGGTGAGGTGGCGTTCGAGGATGGAGACGCCGGGCAGGGCGAGGGAGTCGAGGAGGATTTCACGGGTGATGCCGGGGAGGCAGCCGGAGTCGAGGGGCGGGGTGAGGACGGTTTGGCCGAAGATGGCGAAGAGGTTGGCGGAGGTGCATTCACTGACGCGGCCGTGTTCGTCGAGGAGGACGACTTCGTCGTAGCCGCGCTGGCGGGACTGTTCGTACCAGGTGAGGTTTTGGGCCCAGGAGGTGATTTTGGCGCCGGCGAATTCACAGGCTCCGTGGCGGGCGTGGGGTTTGAGGGCGAGGCGGGCGGAGGGAGGCCAGGTGACGAGGTTTTTGGTGAAGGCGATGAGGTCGTAGGGGCGGGTGAGGCCGGGGCCATCGAAGGGTCCGCCGGTGTTGCGGATGATGGCGAGGCGGAGGGTGGAGTTTTCGGCGTGGTTGGCGGCGACGAGGCGGAGGAGGTGGTGGTGGACCTCTTCCGGGGAGGGGGGCATGGGGATATGCATGCGCTGGGCGTCGCGGAGCATGCGCCGCCAGTGGCGTTCGTAGGCGAACAGGACGCCGTGGGAGACGTGGAGGGTGGAGAAGACGCCCCAGCCGTTGAGCAGGCCGGCCTGGCCGGGGGCGAGGAGGAGGTCGGCGGTGTCGCGGAGCTCTTCGTTATAGAGCAGGCAGCGATGCATGCTCTGATTGTAGCGGCTTTATGATAAGGGGAGATGCAGATTACGGTGGTGGGTGGCGGGATTATCGGGTGTGCGGCGGCGTGGCGGCTGGCGCAGGGGGGGGCGCGGGTGACGGTGTGTGACCGGGGGCGGATGGGAGGGGAGGCGAGGTGGGCGGGGGCGGGGATGCTGGCTCCCGGGGGGGAGTTTGGGGAGGATTCGCGTTGGGGACGGTTGGGGGTGGAGAGTTTGGCGCTGTATCCGGGGTTTGTGGCGGAGCTTGAGGCGGCGACGGGGCGGCGGATTGATTTCCGGGTGTGCGGCGCGGTGGAGATAGCGGGGGAGGCGAAGGAGATGGAGCGGCGGGTGGCGGCGCAGCGGCGGATGGGGATTCGGGTGGAGGAGATGGGAGAGGGGCGATGGTGGTATCCGGACGAGGCGGTGGTGAACCCGCGGGATGTGGTGGCGGCGCTGCGGGCGGCAGGAGAGGGTTTGGGGGTGGAGTGTCGGGAGGGGGTGGAGGTGACGCGGGGGGAGGGTGAGGTGACGGTATGGGCGACGGGGGCGTGGGGGCCGGGGGCGTATCCGGTGAAGGGTCATTTGATCCGTTACGATCTGGCGCCGGGGAGCCTGCCGCGGATTATCCGGAAGGGGCACTATTATGTTCTGCAGCGGGCGACGGGGGAGACGATCGCGGGGGCGGATATGGAGCGGGTGGGATTTGACCGGACGCTGCGGGAGGCGGCGGTGGAGGAGATACGCGGGGCGGCGGAGGAGATGGTGCCGAAGTTGCGGGGGGTGGGGGTGGTGGAGGCGTGGAACGGCTTTCGGCCGGGGTCGGAGTCGGGGGAGCCGGTGGTGGGGCGGCGGGGGGAGAGCGGGGAGTGGGACGCATATGGCCACTTCCGGAACGGGATTCTGTTGGCGCCGGTTACCGCCCGGCTGTTGTGTGACGGGATTCTCCCCAGTGGGGGAAGGGGTTAACGCGGGCGTCGACGCAGGCGCTGATGAGGTCGGCGACGCGGTGGCGGCGGCGTTGGAGGGCGCTGAGGAGGTCTTCGAGGCGGTCGCGTTCGTCGCCGGGGAGCCAGGAGGGGGGGATTTGGCGGGCGGTTTGATCGAGGATCTCGTCGGGGAAGTGGCGGACGAGTTCGAGCCAGGGTTCGAAGCTGGCGAGGGAGTGGACGGGGCGGTAGACGTCGTGGCGGAGGTAGAGGCCCTGGAGGGGGGAGTCATTAAACTCCCAGTGGGGACCGTTGAAGATGTAGCCGTGGTCGATCATCTGGGCGACGAAGCCGACTTTGAGGGGAGTTTCGGGATTGGCGAGCCAGTCGCCGAGGCGGGCGCGGAAGAAGATGGCTTGGCGGGAGTCGGCGTTGGCGCACCATTTATCGAAGACGAGGGCGCCGAGGAAGTCGGGGCGGTTGGCGACTTTGGGGAGGAGGGAATCGGGGATGAAGTCGTAGATGGCCTGGGTGATGGGGTTGCCGGGGAAGAGGGAGGCGAAGTGCCAGCCGGGGAGGATTTCGCGGCGGGTGGAGCCGAGTTGGATGGCGACTTCGGGGTTGTCGCGGAGGAAGGCGGGGGAGAGTTCGATGAGGCGGGTTTCGGGGGCGGCGATGCGGAGATAGGGGAGGATGCCGCCGGCGATCCATTCGTTGACGAGGATGCGGCGATGCTGGGGGTTCTCGAGGAACTTGACGACGTACCAGCGGCCGTCGTCGGCTTCGAGGAGGTGGGCTTGGGCTCCGCCGCGCATGCGACGGAGGAATCGGCGAGCCTGGAGTGGCATTCTGCTCTAAACTAGAGAATTATCCCAAACGCGGAGGACCCATAGGATATGGCAGAAGAAATCGAGAAAGAAGCGGGCAAGGCGCCCAAGAATGAAGGCGACCAGGTGGCTTTGGAGTTGATGAAGTTCATTACGGTGACGACGGGTTACGGCAAGAGTTCGGCCAACGCCGGTTTCACGGGAAAGGCGGCGGCATCGCGGACGCCGGAGGAGCAGGCGGACGCGCTGCTGGAGCTATTTCAGCGGTGCCGGCGGGCGGTGAAGCAGCCGGTAGAGTAGTAGCGGGCGAATGCCGCGGGGCCGGGAGCGATTTGGCGCCGGCCCCGCGGTTTCGTTTTCAGGATTTTGCGCTGGCCGCGGGTTTCGTGGCCTTGGGGGCTTTGCCGGCGGGCGCCGGAGCGGCTTTTTTGGCGGGCGCTGCTTTTTTTGCGGCTTTGGGGGTTGTTGCCGGGGGGGCGGTGGTCTCTTTGGCGGTAGTCTCTTTGGCGGGGAGCGATTTTTTTCGGGCGAGCGCCGGGGCGACTGCGGCGGTGGGCGATGCTTTTTTAGCGGCGGTCTTTTTGGCGGACGGCTTGGCGGGCGGGGGTGGCGGCAGAGGTTTGCGGCGGGGCGGGAGTTGGCCGGGGGCGAGGACGACGGGGGGCGGAGCGGGCGGTTCGGGTTCCGAGAGGAAGAAATCGTCCGGGAGCTGACGGGGCCGGAGGACCGGGGGAGGCGGCGGGGGAGGCGCGAGGGCGATGGTGACCTCGCGGCGTTCGCGCTCGCTCAGTTCGTCGTCGTAGTCATCCTCGGCGTACTCGCGAATTTCCGAGGCGAGTTCGACGTACTGATCGTCGAGGGCCAGATCGTCAAACTCATCATCGAGGGGACGGGACCACAAGATCGGCTGAGACATGCGTAACTTTATACTCGCAGAGAGGCCGCGCCGAACGCCAGTAGGAATCTAGCCGCGGGACGAGCGGTTGCGGGCCAGAACGGGATTATGGGAGCGAACAGCGGGTTTGACGGGAGGCTTGGCGGCGGCGCGGACGGGCCGGGCGGCCGAGCGGGGATGAGCCTTGCCGCGGGCTTGGAGGGAGGTGGCGCGAGCGCGGGTGGCGGCGGCGACGGGCGGGCGCGGCGGGGCGGCGGGGACGACGACCAGCGAGCCGGGTTCAAGGGTAGCCGTGAGGCCGGCGTTCGTGGACGCGAGGCTGGCCGGGGAGGTTCCGTACTTGCGGGCGACGGCGGCGAGGTCTTCGCCGGCTTCGGTGCGGTGGACGCGCCAGGCGAGGCGCTTGTCGGCCGGGATGAGTTCGAGGCCGGCCTGGAGGGCGGCCAGGGAGCCTTTCGGCACGTGGAGGCGATAGCCGGCGGGGGCGACGTCGCGGAGCAAAGCGGGATTCAGTTCCTTGATCGCGGAGACCGGTTGGCCGGTCAGGTCAGCGATGAGGGAGAGGCTGGCGGCGGCGCTCAACTCGACGGTGTCGTAGACGAGGGGTTCTTCGGAAATGATGTCGTCGAGGCCGTAGTTTTTGGGGTTCTTGGACATGATGGTCATGGCCAGGATGATGGGGACGTAGTTGGAGGTTTCAAGGGGCAGGACGCCGCGGCTGCGGAGTTGCCAGACATCGGCGTAGCCGGTGCGTTCGACGGCGCGGTCGACGTTGCCGGGGCCGCAGTTGTAGGCGGCGATGGCGAGATACCAGTCGCCGAACTGGTGGTAGAGATCGCGGAGGTGGCGGGCGGCGGCGCGGGTGGCGAGTTCGGGGTCGAAGCGCTCGTCGACGAGATTGTCCTGGCGGAGGCCGTACTCGGCGCCACGGCCGCGGATGAACTGCCACATGCCGCCGGCGCTCATGAAGCTGACGGCGCGGGGGAGGAATCCGGATTCGGCCTGGGCGAGGAAGATGAACTCCTGGGGGATCCCCTCTTCGTCGAGGATGCGGGAGATCATGGGCTTGTACTTGCCGGCGCGGCGGAGGCCGGCGCGGATGACGCCGCGGCCGCGTTCACTCGAGAAGTAATTGACGAAGGAGATGACGGCGTCGGTGGCTTCGAGGGGGAGCTGGCTGATGGTAGCGGCCACCTCATCGCGGACCATGGGTTTGATCTTGGGATCGATGGGGAAGGTGAGGCTGAGGATATCGTCGATGGGGGCTTTGTCGAAGCTGGGCTGGGAGGTGTCGGCGCCGGCGCCGAGGCCGGAGACGTCGAGGCGGTAGATTTTGGCGACGAGTTCTTCGAAGCGTTTATCGAAGTGGGCGCGATCGACGGGATCGGCTTTGGCGTTGAGGACGAGGTCGAGGGCCTCGTCGAAGAGTTTGCGGGCGCCGGCGAGGTCACCGGCCTGATAGAGTTTGCGCCCCTCGTCAAACATGCTTTCGGCGCGGCTCATGCGCTCGTCTTTGCGCGTGGGCTTGGCGGGAAAGGGTTGGCTGAGGAGCGGGGGAACAACGGCGGCGACGGCCGAGGATTCAAGGGGTTTGCCTTCTTCGGCATTCGCGGCGGCACGGGCAGCGAAAGAAAGAGGCTGGGCCTGAGCAGAGGCCAGGCTTAGAGTCAACACTACGGCGCTCGAGGCGAGCGTCTGACGGATCAAAGTCATTCGGATTGCATACCGTGGTGGGGGTCTAGGCCGGGTGTGGCGTCAGTTCTACATGGCAACCTTTCTAGTCTACAATTTTCGGAATCGGGGCGGCAACCGGGCGAGGGCGGGCGATATACTCACTGGTCATGCGTCTTCTTATTTTTCTGGCAGCAAGTTTGAGCTGGGGGGCCGATTCGGGGCAACTGGCCAAGATCGCGGTACGGATGCGGGAGTTGGTGGATCAGCAGCGGATCGCCGGGACGGTCACGTTGTTTCAGGAGAAAGGGGAGCTGGTCCATTTTGAGGCGGTGGGCTGGCAGGACATCGAGAATAAGAAGCCGATGCGGAAGGATTCGATTTTTCAGATTATGTCGATGACGAAGCCGTTTACGGGGACGGCGATCCTGATGCTGGCCGAGGAGGGGCGGCTGTCGGTGAGCGATCCGGTAGAGAAGCATCTGCCGGAGTTTCGGGGGCAGATGGTGGCGGTGGACGGGGTGCTGCGGAAGCCGCGTCGCGCGGTGACGATTCACGATCTGATGACGCATACGGGCGGGGTGCACAGTGCGCCGCCGGCCGGGTTGGCGGAGCTGTACACGAAGATGAACCGGAGCCTGGCGGATGCGGTGCTGGTGTACTCGCAGCAGCCGCTCGATTTTGAGCCGGGGACGCGGTGGAGCTATTCGAACGCGGGGATTGCCACGTTGGGCCGGATTGTCGAGGCGGTGAGCGGGATGGCATACGAGCGATTCATAGAGACGCGAATTTTTCAGCCGCTCGGGATGAAGGACAGCCACTTCTTTTTGCCGGAGGCCAAGCGGGAGCGGCTGGCGATTGTGTACAAGAAGACGGCGACGGGATTGGAGAGGGCGGACGGGAGCATTCTGGGGGGAGTGTCGGCGGCGGCGCGGCCCAGGGCGATTTACCCGGCGCCGGAGTTTGGGATGTATTCGACGGCGGAGGATCTGGCGCGGTTTTACCAGGCGCTGTTAAGCGGGGACCGGCGGATCTTGTCGCGGGCGTCGATCCGGCTGATGAGCAGCCGGCAGAGCGGAGATTTGCGGGCGGGCCAGGCGCCGTACACGGCGTTTGGGCTGACGTGGGAGGTGGTGGATGAGGACCCGCGGGGTCAGGTTCATCTGCTGTCGAAGGGGACGTTTGGACACGGGGGAGCGTTTTCGACCCACGGCTGGGTGGATCCGGAGCGGAAGACGGTGGGGGTGTTTTTGACGCAGTTGACCGGGGCCCCGGCCGAGGCGAAGCAGGCGTTTATGCAGATGGCCAACAGCGCGGTTGTGGAGTAGCGGCTGTTTTTGCTGGGGGTGGGCCTAGTAGGCGGACTCGGGCAGGGGCTTGACGGAGGAGCCGTGGCGGAGCGGGAGATCGGTGGCGAGGGCGACGCGATCCCCGGCGCGGAGGCCGCGGGTGATTTGCGTGCGCAACATATTGGAGAGGCCGGTTGTAACGGGGCGCCAGACGACTAAATCTTTTTCGAGCAACAGGACGCCGGTGACGCCGTTTTCGCGGCGGAGGGCTTCTTTGGGGATCGTCGTGGCCCGGTGAACGGTTTTGCTGCGGATGGCGACGTTGACATTGGCGCCGGGGGGGAGGCTGTTATCGGAGTTGGTGACCTTGACGAGGACTTCGCCGACCTGGCGGCTGCCGAGGGCGACGATCTGGGTGGGAAGCATTTCGACCTCGCCCGACCACTCTTTACCGGGCCGGGCATCCCAGGTGACGGTGACGGACTGGCCGATGGAGACGCGTCCGAGTTCCGGTTCATCGACGTAGACGTGCACCTGGAGGATATCGAGCTTGCCGATGTGAGCGAGTAGATCGCCGGGGTTGAGGTAGGCGCCGGGCTGGAGATCGATCTGGTAGACCATCCCCTCGAGGGGGGAGCGGATATTGCGGCGCTCGAGATTGCGTTGGGCGAGTTCGACGGCGGCTTTGGCCTCCTGAACACGCCCGGCGGCGGCCTGCCGGTCGCCGTTCGAGACCAGCGCTTTTTTGTTTTCCTCGAGGCCGCGGAGCTGATCGCGCATGAGCAGGATGTTGGCGCGGAGGCGGTCGGCCTCATGGACGGTGGCGGCCTGGCGGGCGACGAGCCGTTCGGTGCCGGAGAGTTGGACTTCAGCATCGGCGATCTGGACGCGGAGCCGGGAGATGTTGCCTTCGATTTCCGAGCGGGCTGAGGAGCGCCCCCCGTTGGCGACGGACTCGGCCTCGCCTTCGACCTGGGTGAGCCGAGCCTGGGCGGTTTCGAGGGCCGCCTGGAGTTCGACATCCTCCATCACCCCGACGACCGCGCCGGCGGCGATTTGGGATCCTTTGTGGACCCGGACATCGAGGAGGCGACCAGCCCGGTCGGCGCGGAGGGCCGTCCAGGAGACGGGTTCGACCTTACCGTTGGTATTGAGGGTATCGACCAGATCCTCCAACTTCGCTGTGGCGAAACGGACTTCGGGCGGGGCGTCTTTCAGAAAAAACACCAGCGCGCCGGCCGCGGTCACAATCACCAAAGCGACGAAAGCAAGGAGCATTTTCATGGTACGAGTACGGTCTTCCCTGCCCGCCAGTTTTTTACGGTGTCGAGGGCCGTATTCGCTTCCTCAATACGATATCTAGCAGTGATCTCTTCGGCAAAAAGGTGCTGCCAGTGAGGAATTTCGAGCAGGCGCAGGGCTTTATCGACGTGACGGGCTTCAAAGGCCCAGCTGCCGTGGATGGTGAGCTGTTTGCGGGTGATGATGTGGGGGTTGAAGGAGATATTGCCGGCGTTGGCGTACTGGCCGAGGACGAGGTACTTGCCGCCGTCGCGGGGGAGTTCTATGCCTTCGTTGACGGCGGCGGGGTAGCCGACGCATTCGATGACGAGATCGGCGCCGAAGCCGGCGGTGTGGGCGAGGACGAGTTCGCGACGCGCTTCCGGGGTGGTGGTTTCGGCGATATCGATGACGACATCGGCGCCGAAGTTTTGGGCCATGGCGATGCGGTGGGCGGGGCCGCCGATGGCGATGATTTTGCCGGCGCCGCTTTGGCGGGCGACGGCGATGGCGGCGAGGCCGACCGGACCGGTGCCCTGGACGACGACGGAGTCGCCCCAGGAGACGGGGCAGCGTTCGAGGCCGTGGATGGCGGTCATGAGGGCGCAGCCGGAGCCGACGACGGCTTCGGTGGGGATGGAGTCGGGTAGCTTGAAGATGGCGGTGCCGGCGCGGAGGTGGATCTGTTCGGCGTAGCCGCCGCGGAGGTGGGGTTCGACCTCGCAGCAGTAGCTGATGCCGTAGGCCTTGCGGTTGACGCAGCGGGTGGGTTGGCGGACGACGCGGCAGTAGTAGCATTCGCCGCAGGTGATGGAGCTGGCCCAGACGATGCGGTCGCCGACGGCGAGTTGCTGGCCGCGGAAGTCTTTGAGCAGGCCTTCGCCGAGGATTTCGATGCGGCCGACGGTTTCGTGGCCCATGATGACGGGCAGGGGGATGGGGAGCTGGCCGAGCCAGAGGTGGACGTCGGTGCCGCAGATGCCGGCCATTTCGATACGGACGACGCATTCGCCGGGACCGGCGGCGGTGAGGGCCGGGTACTGGCGGATTTCGAGGGGCTGTTCGTAGGCCGTGAGGACGGCGGCGGTGATGGGTTGCATGGTGGTCGGGAGTTTACTCGTGGTGGGTGATGCAGTAGTCGAGGAGGAGTTGGGCTTCACGCTCGCGCTGGGCGGGGGAGGCGCGGGCGAAGGCGGCGGCGTCCCAGCGGTCGGCCATCTGGCGGAGGACGGGGTGGGAGCCGATGCGGCCGAACCAGTAACGGGCGTTGAACTCGTCGGGTTCCTCGCGATGGAGGATGGCGTGCCAGTAGCTGCCGGTGGGGGTGGGGAGGTCCTGGGCGACCTCATGCGCCTGGGGCCAGAAGCCGCAGCGGAGCCAGAGTCCGGCGCGGACGCCGGGGGGCAGGGTGGAGGCGGCCAGGAGGGGGCGGGCGGCGGGACCGGGGTTGGCGAGGATGGCGGCGATCTCGTCAGCGGGGGACATCGCTACCATTATGATGCGGGGTTCCGTCAGACTGGTAGGGGATGGGTAAGCGAGCGTTGGTGTTGAGCGGCGGGGGGATGTTTGCGGCGTTTCAGGCCGGGGCGTGGCGGGCGCTGGCGGGGCGGTTTGCGCCGGACGTGGTGATTGGGGCGTCGGCGGGGGCGTTGAACGCGTGGATGGTGGCGGGGCGGGTGGATCCGGAGGAGTTGTGCCGGCTTTGGTTGACGCTGGACGAGCGGTTGGAGGCGCCGCGGCTGCGGTGGCCGCGGCGGTGGAGCGATGGGATCCTGGACGCGACGGGGATGGAGCGGTTGCTGCGGCGGGCGACGGAGGAGAATCGGCCGGCGTTGGGGCTGGGGGTGACGGTTTGCGAGGGATGGCGGCTGCGGAACCGGGTGTATTGGGGCGGGGAGGTGGGGGTGGAGCATTTGCTTGCTTCCTGCGCGGTGCCCGGGGTTTTGCCGGCGCAACGTTTGGAGGGCGGGCTGTCGTTTGATGGGGGGCTGCGGGCGGTGTGTCCGGTGTGGGCGGCTGAGGAGTGGGGGGCGACGGAGATTGTGGCAATTGACGTGTGGAAGGATTTGCCGTGGTGGTGGGGGTTGGGACTGCGACGGCGGCGGTGGTCAGATAGGGCGTATGTGAGGCGGATTCAGCCGCCGGCGCGGTTGGGGCGGATACGGGAGTCGGCGTGGTGGAGCCGGGAGAACATGGAGCGGTGGATCGCCGCCGGGGAGGCGGCTGCGCGATAATTGAGGGGCATGCCAACGTATCGGATTTTGCGGATGAAGGATTCTCCGCGGCAGAACTTCCGCTGGGCGCCGCACACGAGCGGGGTGACGATGGTGAAGTTGAAGGACTACGAGGAGGCGGGCAGCGTTGACGCCGAGAATCCGTACGCGGCCTGGGAGCAGTTGAAGGGCACGGATGCGGCGCTGCAGGTGGGCGATGTTCTCGAGAACGAGCTGGGGGAGATCCGCCTGTTCAAGTACGTGGGCTTTGAAGAGGCCAAGTGGCTGGTGGTGGAACAGGGGCCGGCAGTTCCGGTTAAACTGTAAGTGTCTATGGAGCCCTCGTTAGGAGAGCATTCCGTCGAACCAGAGCAGGGTAGCGGTCCGTGTGCTCCACCGGAGGTTTACGCTCTGGTGGCTTACATCAACGGCGAATTGGGCGATTTTCTGTACGCTCTACGGCAGGAGATTGTGCCGACGTGCCGGCTGCGGTCGCACGTTTCGTTGTTGCCGCCCCGGAAACTGGCGGGGAAGCCGGAGGGGGCAGCGGAGCAGATTGCGGCGGTGGCCGGGGGCCGGCCGGCGTTTGCGGTGCGGCTGGGCGAGATCTGCGTGTTTCCGGTGACGAACGTAATTTACCTGGACCTGGCCGCGGGGCGGGAGGAGTTGACGGCGATGCACGCGGAGCTGAACGGTGGGGCGTTGGCCTACGCGGAGCCGTTTGCCTACCATCCGCACATCACACTGGGACAGGAGTTGACGCCGGAGCAGTTTGAGACGGGGTTGGCGCTGAGCCGGAAGCGGTGGGCCGAGTACACGGGTCCGCGGAGTTTTCCGGTGGAGACGATCACTTTTGTGAAGAACACCGGCAACTGCGGGTGGAGTGATTTGACGGAGACGGCGATGCTGCGGGAGCCGGTGGGGACGCCGGGGGTACGGTAGGGAGTATGCCTTTGACGCGACGGCAGTGGCTGGGGGTGCTGGCCGCTATTTTCGTGTTGTTTTTTGCCGTGGCGATTTACACGCCGCTGCACCGGCATGAGGCGGGCAATCCGTATCGCTGCACGTTGAACAATATCGACCAGGCGGTGGCGGAAGCGGCCGTGGTGGTGGGTTTGGTGCTGGTGGTGCTGGTGCGGTTGGGCGCGGTGGAGGCGGCGCGGGCGGGTCGGGTGGCGGTGGGGGTGATTCCCTGCCCCGTGGGCCGGGGGCCTCCTTCTTTCTAGGTTGGCGTTCTAAGCTGGCGCGGTTCTTTGCTCTGCAGCTTGCGACCAAACGAGAGGTGGCGTGTGTATTGGCTTCGACTGGCCGTGTTGGCGGCCGCGATGGGCGTGGTGACGGGTGTTTTGTGGGGCCAGACGACGGCCTCGGTGAGCGGGACGGTGACGGACCCTTCGGGCGGCGCCGTGGCCGGGGCGCGGGTGGCGCTGCGGAATGCGTTGACGGGCTTTGAGCAGACGGCGGAGACGGGGGCGGACGGCGGCTTTCAACTGCTGAGTATTCCGCTGCGGAGCTATGTGCTGTCGGTACGGGCGCCGGGGTTTGCGCCGCAGGAGCAGACGATCACCTTTGCCAACGCGGCGGCGCAGACGGTGGCGATCCGGCTGCAGTTGCCGACGGCGGAGACTTCGACGACGGTTTCCGCGTTTGAGACGCTGAGCCTGGTGACGCCGGAGGACACGGGCACGCGGGGGCAGATTAATCAGAAAGAGATTGAGCGGCTGGCGCTATCGGTGGCCAACCGGGGGCTGGAGGCGGTGGTGCAGACCTTTCCGGGCTTTGCGCAGAATGCCAACGGATCGATTCATCCGCGGGGGGCCCATACGCAGATGTCGTTTCTGATTGACGGGATGCCGATTACGGACCAGTTGACGGGGGCGTTCGCCAACGCGGTGGACCCGAACATTGTGCAGAACGTGGAGATTTTCACGGGCAATATTCCGGCCGAGTTCGGGGCGAAGGTGGCGGCGGTGATCAACGTGAATACGAAGTCGGGGCTGGGGGTGGACCGGCCGTTGACGGGGAGCACGGCGGTGAGCGCGGCGGGCTACGACACGGTGGGACAGGTGACGCAGGTGGCGGGGCGGAGGAACCGGATGGGGTATTCGGGGCTTTTGAACACCATGAAGTCGAACCGGTATCTGGACTCGGTTTCGCTCGACAATCTGCACAACGGGGGGAACTCGTCGCGGGGCTTTGTGCGGCTGGATTATCAGGCGAGCGACCGGGATGTGTTCCGGGTGAATTTTCTGCTGGGGCGGGCGCCGTTTCAGTTGGCGAACCTGCGGAGCCAGCACGCCAACGGGATGAACCAGCGGCAGGAGTTGGGCGATTTTTCAACGGCGTTCAACTGGGTGCGGACGCTCGATGCGGCCTCCACCTACGAGATGAACTACTCGGTGCGGACGTCGAGCGCGCGGCTGCGGCCGAGCGCGGGGGATACGCCGGTGACGGCGACGCAGGACCGGCGGCTGACGACGGTGACGCTGACGCATCGCTACGCCACCGTGCGGGGGCGGCACAACATTCGAGGCGGGATTGATGTGCAGCGGATTCCTCTGCGGGAGCGGTTTTCGTTCGGCATCACGGACCGGGGATTCAATGACCCCGGCAGCGAGGAGTATCTGGCGACGCTGGCGCCGTTTGACCTGGCGCGGGGCGGGCGGCTGTTTCAGTTTGCCGAAGGGGGCACGGGCGGGTTTTATTCGGGCCACTTGCAGGACTCGATCAAGCTGGGCGATTTTCAGGTTTCGCTGGGGGTGCGCTATGACGTCTACCGGTTTCTGGTGGACGAGACGGCGTGGCAGCCGCGGGTGGGGGCGTCCTACCACCTGAAGCGGACGGGGACGGTTTTTCGGGCTTCCTACAACCGGCTGCTGCAGACGCCGCAGAACGAGAATCTGTTGGTTTCGAGTTCGGAGAAGAGCCAGGTTCTGGTGGACCCGGAGATTCGGGGCGCGGGCGGGGCGCCGCGGATACGGCCCGAGCGGCAGAACCTGATGGAGGTGGGGGTGCAGCAGTCGTTGGGGCGCCGGTTTAGCGTGAACTCGTCTTTTTACCACAAGAACGCGCGGAATCAGCAGGATGTGAATAACTTCTTCAACACGCCGATTGTGTTTCCACTGCAGTTGTCGGCGATCCGGGTGAACTCGGTGGAGAGCCGGCTGGTGATGACGCCGTGGAAGGGGCTTTCCGGCAGCCTCGCGGCGACGCATGCGCGGGCGGTTTCGACGCCGCCGTTCGTGGGCGGTCTTTACCTGGGCAACGGGAACGTGACGTTGTTGAACGAGGGGCCGTTTGTGATTGACCACGACCAGAAGCTGAGCCTGCAGGGCGTGATGAACTACGCGCACCGGCGGGGATTCTACGCGACGCTGTCGCTGCGGCACGACAGCGGGCTGGTGACGGGTGGGGCGGATCCGGCGGTGGTGCGGGCGGATCCGGACTACGCGGATCTGCTGCCGTACGTGAATCTACTGAGCGACCCGCCGCGGACGAAGCCGCGGACGATTGCGGATGTGGTGGTGGGTTATGAGCGGGTGCGGCGGGATCGCAAGCTGTGGGACTTCAACGTGCAGGTGACGAACGTGACGAACCAGACGGCGCTGTTCAATTTCCAGTCGGCGTTTGTGGGGACGCGGGTGGTGCAGCCGCGGACGGTGGGGGCGCGGCTGCGGTTTTTTTTCTAGGCTGGCCGGTCAGGCGAGGAGGGGTTTGACGACCTGGCCGTGGACGTCGGTGAGGCGGAAGTCGCGGCCGGCGTGGCGGTAGGTGAGGCGGGTGTGGTCGAAGCCGAGGCAGTGGAGGATGGTGGCGTGGAAGTCGTGGACGTGGACGGGATTTTCCGCGATTTCAATTCCTAACTCGTCCGATTGGCCGTAGACGATGCCGGGCTTGATGCCGCCGCCGGCGAGCCAGGAGGAGAAGACTTTGTTGTAGTGCTCGCGGCCGTGCGGCGGGCCTCCCCACGGCGTGCGGCCGAACTCGGTGGTCCAGACAACGAGCGTATCGTCGAGCATGCCGCGGGATTTGAGGTCTTTGATGAGGCCGGCAATGGGCTTGTCGACGTTCTTGGCCAGCGGGATCATGTTGTTGATTTCGCCATGGACGTCCCAGTTGTTGGACGAGCCCGTATCGATGAGTTCGATGAAGCGGACGCCCCGTTCGGCGAGGCGCCGGGCGACGAGGCACTGCCAGCCGAAGCCGGAGGTTTGGCCGCGTTCGAGGCCGTAGAGCTGCATGGTGGCATCGGATTCCTGCGAGAAATCGAAGACGGCGGGCATTTCACTCTGCATGCCGAAGGCGGTTTCAAAGCTCTGGAGGCGGGCGGCGAGGGCGGGGTCGCCGGGGCGGGCGGCCTGGTGCTGCTGGTTCAGGCGGGCGAGCAGACCGAGTTCGAGCGACTGGATCTTTTCGCTGGGGGCGCGGCGGGCGAGGTCGGCCACGGGCTGGGCGCCGCCGACGATGCGGGTGCCGGCGTGGGCGCCGGGGAGAAAGTCGGCGCTCCAGACCTGGGCCCCGGCGTAGGGGAGCACAGGGGCGAGAGCGATGAAGCTGGGGAGGTTTTTGTTTTCCGTGCCGAGGCCGTAGCTGACCCAGGAGCCGATGGAGGGGCGCTTCACGGTGACCGAGCCGGTGTGCATGCCCATGGTGGCCTGGAAGTGGTCGTTGTGGTCGGTGTGGAGAGAGCGGATGACGCAGAGGTCGTCGACGATGCCGGCCATCTGCGGGAACAGATCGCTGACGGCGGTGCCGCAGCGGCCGTGGCGGCGGGAGCCCCAGGTGGAGGGGAGAATGACGCCGCCTTTTTTGCCGTAGGTCTTCTTGCTGGCGGCGGCTTCGACGAGGGCGGGTTTGGGATCGAAGGTATCGACGTGGGAGACGCCGCCGGTCATGTAGAGGAAGATGACGCGCTTGGCTTTGGCGGGGAAGTGGGGCTGCCTGGGGGCGAGGGGGTTGGCGAGCAGGTCCTGCACGACGGCGGGCAGGAGGGCGGAGGCGCTGAAGAGGGAGCGGAGGAGTTGGCGGCGGGGCAGGGTCATGGGATATACCTCAATCGACGAAGAAGAATTCGTTGCTGGACAGGAGGACGCGCATGTAGCTGGTCCACGACGCGCGGGCTTCGAGCTGGCCGGTGGTTTGAGCGAGGAAGCGGGCGGCCAGCTGCTGTTCGGCGGGGGTGGGGGCGCGGTGGAAGAGCAGCTGGTGAGCGAGGCGGATACGCCCGGCGGTGGTGGGTTCGGCCATGCCGACGCGGACGGCGAGGGCGTCGGCCTGTTTTTGGACGAACTCGTTGTTCATGAGATAGAGCGCCTGGGTGGCGGTGTTGTTGGCGGCGCGGACGGCGGTGGCGGCGTTCGAATCGGCGCCGTCGAACAGGTCGAGATAGGCGTGGGGCCGGAAGCGCTGCTGGAAGAGATAGACGCTGCGCTTGTTGTGATCGAAGGCGGCGGGGTCGGCGACGAAGGGGCGGTGCTGGGTTTGGACGTAGCTGGCGCGGGGGGCGAAGGGATGGGGTCCGCCGGGGACGGGGTCGAGGTTACCGCTGGCGAGGAGCATGGAGTCGCGGATCTCTTCGGCGGTGAGGCGGCGGCGATCGAAGCGCCAGTAGGTTTCGTTTTTGGGGTCTTTGATGGCGTTGGCTTCGGCGTGGCCGGAGGCGCCTTGCCAGGCGCGGGAGAGGAGGATCTGTTTATGGAGCTTTTTGAGGCTCCAGCCGTTTGCGAGGAGGTCGGCGGCGAGGTGGTCGAGGAGTTCGGGGTGGGTGGGTTTTTCGCCGCGGGCGCCGAAATCGTTGGGGGTGTTGACGATGCCGCGGCCGAAGTGCCAGGTCCAGACGCGGTTGGCGAGGACGCGGGCGGTGAGGGGATTGGCGGGATCGGTGATCCAGTTGGCGAGGAGGTCGCGGCCGCTGCCGGGGTGGGCGGGGGGTACGCGCTGGCCGCCGAGGATGGTGAGGAAGCCGCGGGGGGCTTCGGGGCCGAGGGTGGCGGGGTCGCCCTTGACCATGATTTTGGCGTTGACGGGGGTGGCTTCCGAGACGGCGTAGGCCATGGGGAGGTCGGGCCAGGAGCCGCGGATCTGGAGGAGTTCGGCCTGGGCCTCGAGGAAGGCGAGGCGTTGGGGGGCGGGTGATTTGGGGTCTTTGCCCTCGCCTTTCTTGACGGTGCGGTAGGCAGCGACCATGCGCTCCTGCTGTTTGCGGAGGCGTTCGGAATCTTTGGGGTCGAGGGCGGCGAAGCCGTCGAGGTATTGATGGTGTTCGAGGCCGGCCCAGGCGTATTTGCTGCTTTTGAAGATGCCGGCGAGGGCGTAGTAGTCGGCGGTGGGGATGGGGTCGAACTTGTGATCGTGGCAGCGGGCGCAGCCGACGGTGAGGCCGAGGGCGACTTTGCCGAGGTTGTCGATGGTGTCGTCGATGGTGAGGTAGAACTCGCCTTCGGTTTGGCCGAAGCGGCGGGCGTTGGCGAGGTAGCCGGTGGCGATGATCTTGTCGCGGCGGTCCTCGGCGTTCTGGTGGGGGAGGATGTCGCCGGCGATCTGTTCGCGGAGGAAATCGTCAAAGGGTTTGTCCTGCTGGAAGGAGCGGATGACGTAGTTGCGGAAGCGGTACATCTCCGGGACGGGATAGTCGGAGGCGTCGCCGGCGGTGTCGGCGTAGCGGACGACGTCGAGCCAGCGGCGGCCCCAGTGTTCGCCGTAGGCGGGGGAGGCGAGGAGGCGGTCGAGGAGCTTGGAGAAGGCTTGGGGGGAGTTGTCGGCGAGGAAGGCGGCGGTTTCCTGCGGGGTGGGGGGGAGGCCGGTGAGGTCGTAGGTGGCGCGGCGGAGGAGGGTGAGCTTGGAGGCGCGGGGGAGGGGCTTGATCTGCTTTTCGTCGAGCTTGGCTTTGAGGAAGCGGTCGATGGGATTTTGGTTCCACTCGGGGTTGGCGATGGCCGGGGGGGCGGTGGCACGGAGGGGTTGGTAGGCCCAGTGTTTCTTCTCTTTTTCCCAGTCGTAGGCGGGTTTGGCGGCGGCGATGGCGCCGCCGGTGCGCGGGTCCGGGGCGCCCATTTCGACCCAGGCGACGAAGTTCGCCACCTGGTCTTTGGGCAGGGGGTTGCCGGGGGGCATTTTGAGGTCTTTGTGGGTGCCTTGGATCACCTTGATGAGGAGGCTTTCCTGGGGTTTGCCGGGGACGACGGCGGGGACGCCGCTGCGGCCGCCCTGGCGGGTGGCTTCGCGGGAGTCGAGATAGAGGCCGCCTTCGGCCTGTTTGAGTTTGGCGCTGTGGCAACCGTAGCAGCGGGCGGCGAGAACGGGGCGGATCTTCGCTTCGAAGAACTCGACGTCTTCGGCAGCTGGCAGGAGTGCCGCGGCACTCAGGATCAACAGAAGGGGACGCATCACGAGTTGTAAAAATCATATCCTGGGCGGAGCTTTCGCGCATCCGGTGGTCGGGGATGGTTGGATGCACGAGAACCCGGATCGAATTCATGAGCTGGTTCACTTATACGGAGACGGGGCGTTCAACCGGCGGGAGCTGGTGGCGCGGGGGGATTTGTGGCGATGGCGCCGGAACTGCTTTCGCGGCAGGGCGGGGTGCAGGCGTTTGCGGAGCCGATGCAGCAGACGGCGGCGTATAACCAGACAACGCCGGTGCTGACCGAATTACTGGCGCGGCAGAAGCGATTTGGCTTCAGTGTGTCTGAGGGCCTTCGGGAATGATACGGGCGCCAATGACGACGCCACCGCCGCGGGGGTAAGCGGCTAGAAGATCCAGTTGAGGCCGATGATCGGGAACAGACCGAGCTGCTCATTGGCCACGGGGCGGTTGGCGCGGCGGGCCCACTGGTAGCCGGAGATGTTCTCGCGGTTGATGACGTTTTGGGCGCCGAGGAAGACGAGAAGCGGTTTGTCGCGGAAGGTGAAGGTGCGGTCGACGCGAACGTCGATGCGGACGTAGGCGGGGACGCGGAGATCGTTGACGCGGGTGAGATCGAAGATGCCGCGGCGCTGCTGGGTGGAGAGCGTCGTATTGAATGGGGTATAGGGCCGGCCGGAGGTGACCGTGGTGCGGGCCGAAAACTCCCACTTTTTGTTCAGCCGGTAGCCGCCGACGGAGTTGAAGATAACCGGGAAGTCGTAAGTAGAAGGGCGGAGGACGCCGTCGAGACCGGCCTGGCGGGCGCGGCTGATGGAGAGGTTGGCGTTGCCGAACCACTTGGCGCCCCACTTCTTTTCGGCAAACAGTTCGACGCCGCTGGCGCGGCCGCGGCCGGCGCTGGTGAGCGGGAAGAGGATGTCGCGGATCTGGAAGGTGTCGCCGACGCTGGCGAGCGAGAGCGAGGGGAACTGCGTGGAGACGGGGTAGTCCTTGTAGTCCTTCCTATACGTCTCGACCGTGAAGCGGAGCGAGGCGCTGGGGATGTAGGTGAAGCCGGTGACGACGTGCTGGGCGCGGAAGGGGGTGAGGAAGCGGTTCTGCGGAAACGCGGCGAGGAAGAGGAACTGCGGCTGCTGGAAGTAGGTACCGAAGCTGGCGCGCCAGGAGAGCTTGTCGGTGATGCGGTAGCTGAGGCCGGCGCGGGGGCTGAAGCGGGTGCGGGCGATGAACTGGTAGTTGTCGATGCGGCCGCCCCAGGTGAGGTTCCAGCGGCTGTTCAGGTTGCGGCTGCTCTGGACGTAAGCGCTCGACTGGCGGGCGGAGAACTGCTGGCGGATATCGAAGGGGTTGACGTCGCGGGCGGTGCTGTACGGGCTATCGGTGCCGAAGGGGGAGGCGGCGTTGTAGTTGACGCGGAAGAGCTTGAAGCTGCCGCCGGCTTGGAGCTTGTCGAGCATCGGGACGTAGCCGGTGTAGTCGTACTTGACGGTGGTTTCGCCTTCGCGGGAGTTTTCGCGGAAGACGGTGGGGCTGGAGGCGATGAGGTTGGGGATATTGGCCGTGGCCGGGGGAATGCCGTTGCGGATGAGGTCGCGGACGGATTGGTCGACGCGGGCTTCTGAGTGGGTAATGCCGAGCAGGCCGACGCCGCGGGCGCCGTAGAGGCGCTGCCAGTTGAAGCCGTTGGCGCTGCGCCAGCCGCCGTAGCGGATATCGAGATTGTTGAGCTCCTCTTCGTCGAAGGTGGCTTTGCGCTCCTTCTCTTCGCGGAGACCGAGGCGGATGTCGTCCGAGCCGGAGATGGAGACGGCCCAGATGCGGTCGCGGGGGGTGAGGTCGTAGAGGACTTTGGCGTTGTAGGTGTAGAGGACGGGTACGCCGCCGATGCCGATGTCCTTGGTGAACAGGTCGAGATAGCTACGGCGGGCCGAGACGATCCACGAGCCTTTGCCTTTGTTGAGCGGGCCTTCGACGATGCCGCCGATGCCGGGGTCGCCGGCGGTGATGCGGCCGCGGAGGCGGTCGCGGGCGCCTTCGGTCTGGGCGACCTGGAGGACGCTGGAGGTGCGGTTGATGAACGGCGCGGGCTGGCCGCCGGTGAGGAAAGTGACGTCGCGGATCAGCTGGGCGTCGAGGATGCTGGTGGTGCCGCCGGCCGAGGCGAAGTTGGCGAAGGCGTTGATGTTGGGGATTTCGATGTTGTCGACGATGAAGAGGTTTTCGAGGGGACTGCCGCCGCGGACGATGATGTCGTTGCGGAAGTCGTTGGCGCCGATGGCGACGCCGGGGAGGAGCTGGACGTAGCGGGAGACGTCCTGGCGGGCGCCGGCGGCCTTGAAGAGCTCTTCGGTTTGGATGACGTAGCTCGAGCTTTTGATCTCTTCGGGGGCGACGAAGACGGATTCGGTGACGGTGAGGGTTTGCTGGAGGGCGCCGGCGGCGGCGAGGGTGACTTCGACCTTGCCTTCGAGGCCGGCGCGGACGGTGACGACGGAGCTGCGGATGGGGGGCTGGCCGGGGGCGGTGATGTCGAGCTGATAGTCGCCGGGGCGGAGGTCCGGGAAACGGAACAGGCCGCGGTCGTCCGAGGTGGTGCAGCGGGAGGAGTCCACGATGCAGACTTTGACCTGCGGCGCGGGCTGGCCCTGAGCGGTGGTAACGGTACCAAGGAGACCGCCGACGCCGGTGGTGTCTTGGGCGGCAAGGGAGAGGCTAAGCGACAGCAGGAGGAGATAACGCATTCGTCTCCTTGCCTAGATGATGGCGCGGGGGTTAGCGGACTAACTTAATATTGTCCAACTCGAGCCAGGTGCGGACGCCGGCGGGGCGGCTGATAACAAACGTGAGAGCGGTGGCATCGGCGCAGGGGCAGCCTAAGTCGGTGAGGGGGATCCGGAATTTCTTCCAGCCGGGGCCGGGAGTAAATGGAGTTGTAACTGGCTCGGCTTTGGCGCGACGGGCGAGGGATAGGTTGTAGGCGAGGCTGTCGCCGCGGGCTTCGAACTCGAGGGCCTTCCAGCCGGCGAGGTCCATGGGCTCGATAGCGCCGGGGCGGAGGGGCAGGGTGAGATGGACGCGGGGTTTGGAGGACTCGGACATTTGGGCCTGGATGGCGAGGGCAAAGTTACCGGGGGCGCGGGGGGTGCGCTGGAAGAGGGCGCGGGAGAGGTCGGCGCCGCCTTCGTAGGTGTTGATCCAGCGGGTGTCGAGGCGGCTGCGGCCGTCGACGCGTTCGAAGTCGTCGAGGAGGGCGGGCGCGGGGATAGGGGGGAGGGGCGTGGGGCCGGGGGCGGCGAGGGCGGCGGCGAGTTGGGGGAGGTTTTGTTCGACGCCGTTGAGCCAGACGCGGTGGACCTTTTGGATGTCCTGAATGTTTGCGTGGGGGGCGCCGTCGATCAAGACGAGATCGGCGGCTTTGCCGGCTTCGATGGAGCCGCGGTCTTTGTCGACGCGAAGGACGCGGGCGGCGTTGAGGGTGGCGGCTTTGATGGCTTCGAGGGGAGGAACGCCAGCGTCGGCGAGGAGGGTGATTTCGCGGAGGGTGGCCCAGCCGTGGTGGGTGTTGGCGATGCCGGCGTCGGTACCGGTGACGAGGGGGATGCCGGCGTCGAAGAGGGCTTTGGTGTTTCGCTTGAGGATCTCGTATTTGCGGACGCGGAGGGCCGAGGGCGGGGCGAAGGCCGGGCGGGTGCGGAAGATCTGGAGGGAGACGGTATCGAGGACTTTGGCGAGGACGTTGTCGAGGGCGGGGGTGCGGGGTTCGTAGACGGCGGCGGTGGGGCCGTAGGCGGTACGGCCGGCCTTCATCAGGGCGAGGAGTTCGTCGTCGAAGGGTTTGTCCTGCATGCCGTGCATGATGGCGTCGACGCCGGCGGCGGCGGCGATTTTGCCTTTGTCGACGGTGACGGTGTGGGTGAGGACGGCAAGGTTAGCTTTGTGAGCCTCTTCGACGATGGCGCGGAGGGTGCCTTCTTCCATGCTGGTGAGGTCGGCGGAGGTGCCGTAGCGCCAGCCGTCGGAGAAGACCTTGATGACATCGGGGCGGTAGGGGAGGAGGCGGCGGACGGCAGCGCGGCCTTCGCGGGGGGTGAGGACTTCCTGGGTGAAGATTTCGCCGCGGCCAATTTCGAGGCCATGGCCGCCGGGGGTGGTGATGCGGCTGGCGAGATGGAGGCGGGGGGAGGGCCAGGCGCCGGAGGCGGTGAGGCGGCGGACGGTGGCGAAGGTTTCGCCGTAGGTGCCGAAGTCGGCGACGGTGGTGACGCCGCTGAGGAGGTAGGCTTTGAGATTTTTGCCCCAATCCTGGCCGGAGCCGCTGACGGTGGCGGACTGGACGTGGGTGTGGAGGTCGAAGAGGCCGGGCAGGAGGGTTTTGCCGCGGGCGTCGAGGCGGGTGGAGTTGGGGGCGGGAAGATTGGGGCCGACGGCGACGATGCGGCCGTTCGAGACGAGGACGTCGGCTTGGCGCGGGGGGGCGCCGGTGCCGTCGATGAGGGTGGCGTTCTGAATCAGGAGGCTCTGCGCCGGAGCGAGTCCGGCGCAGAGAAGAAAGAGGCCTAGGCTACGCTTCACTCACTACAGGATTGCGCAACTGGCCGAGGCCTTGCACTTCGATGATGCAATCGTCGCCGGCTTTGAGCAGGCGCTGGGGTTTGCGGGCGAAGCCGACGCCGGCGGGGGTGCCGGTGGTGATGATGTCGCCGGGCTTGAGGGTCATGACCTGGGAGATGTAGCTGAGGAGCTTGGGCAGCTTGAAGATGAGCTCGGAGGTGTTGGAATCCTGGAGCACTTCGCCGCTGATGGTGGCCTTGATGGGGAGGGCGTGGGGGTCGGCGATTTCGTCTTTGGTGACGATGTAGGGTCCGATGGGGCAGAAGGTGTCGATGCTCTTGCCCATGAGCCACTGGGAGGTGGCGAGTTGCAGGTCGCGGGCGGAGACGTCGTGGAGGTTCATGTACCCGAAGACGTGGCTTTCCCAGTCGGCTTCGGCGATGTTTTTGCCGGGCTTGCCGATGACGACGGCGAATTCGGCTTCGTAGTCGGGGGTGAGGGCGACTTTGGGGAGGACGATGTCATCGCCGGGTCCGATGATGCAGTTGTTGAACTTCGAGAAGATGGTGGGGACGGTGGGGATGGCCATGTTGGATTCGATGGCGTGATCCCGGTAGTTGAGTCCGACGCAGAGGATCTTTTCCGGGCGCGTGAGGGGCGCGAGGATGCGGACATCGGTTTCGGCGACCTGGCCCGTGGCGGAGGCGGCGTAGGCGGCGGCCTTGGCGGGACCTTCGGGGTCGGCGATGAGGGCATGGAGATCGGCGTAGCCGGCGCCGGCGAGGGGGGTGATGGTGGTGCCATCGGAGACGCCCGGCTCAGGCTGGCCGCCGGGACGCGCAAACATCAAAAGTTTCATAGGTTCCCAAATTGTATCAATGCGGGGTGAGAGCGGCGGGGTAAAATGGAGACTGAGGGAGAGGGGGTACTTATCTGCCGGAGTATTTAGCGATGGTGCTGATCCTGCTCTGCCACTGGGAAGTGTGGCGCTGGACGCGGGATCGGATGCCGAAACTGGTTTGGCTGCTGGGGCCGAGCGCGTTGTTTGGGGCGGGGGGGATGTTTTTTGAGTTGCCCTGGGCTTGGCGGTACGTGCCGCCGGGGGAGTGGTTTTTCTGGGCGCGGGGCGCGGCGATTGCGTGGGGGATCTGTAGCTGCGGGACAACGTTGATCTGGGCGCTGGGCCGGCGGATTACGCCGCGGTTTGATCCGGGGCGGCGGCAGTTAGTCGTGGCGGCGCAGGCGGTGGCGGCGGCGGCGCCGGCGGCGGTGACGGGCTTCGGGATTCTGGTGGGGCGGCGGGATCTGCAGGCGGTAGAGGTGGAGATGCGGGTGCCGGGGCTGCCGAAGGATCTGGACGGCGTCCGGATTGCGCAGTTGAGCGACATCCACTACGGACCGTTTTTGAGCCGGCAGGAGTTGGTGCAGGCGGTGGGGATGGCGAACGACTTCCGGCCGCATCTGACGGTGGTGACGGGGGATCTGATCACGCGCAACGGCGACCCGATTGAGGAGTGTCTGCGGGAGATTTCGGCGCTGCGGGCGTCGAGTGGGGTGTGGGGCTGCCTGGGGAACCATGAGATTTACGCCGGTTGCGAGGCGTACGTGCAGCGGGAGGGCCGGCGGCGGGATCTGCATTTTCTGCGGGGGCAGAAGCAGGAGCTGCGATTTGGAGACGCGCGGCTGAACCTGGCCGGGGTGGACTATCAAAAGATGCACGGGGAGTATCTGCGCGGGGCCGAGGCGCTGCAGGAGGCCGGGGCGTGGAACGTGCTGCTGTCGCACAACCCGGACGCGTTCCGGACGGCGGCGGAGCAGGGTTGGGATCTGATGCTGGCGGGGCATACGCACGGGGGGCAGGTGACGGTGGAGTATCTGCATCAGCATGTGAACTTCGCGCGGTTTTTCACGCCGTATGTGTACGGGCGGTATGAGGAGGGGGGATCGCGGTTGTACGTGACGCGCGGGATTGGGACGGTAGGCATCCCGGCGCGGATTGGAGCCCCGCCGGAAGTAGCGTTAATAAAACTGTGCGCGACCTCATAATCAGCGATATTCACGCCAATCTGGAGGGTCTCGAGGCCGTGGTGGCGGCGGCGCGGGGCGGGTACGACCGGGTGGTGTGCTGCGGCGACCTGGTGGGCTACGGGGCGGATCCGAACGCGGTGGTGGATTGGGTGCGGGCGCACGCGGCGGTGGTGATTCGGGGCAACCACGACAAGGTGGCGGCGGGGCTCGATTCGATGGAGGATTTCAACCCGCTGGCGCGGCAGGCGGCGGTGTGGACGGCTGACACGTTGACGGCGGAGAACCGGGCGTGGGTGAGGGGGCTCGAGCGGGGGCCGGTGGTGGTGGACGGGGCGTATGCGGTGGTGCACGGGTCGCCGCGGGACGAGGACGAGTATGTCACGGAGGGTGGGGAGGTACGGGCGGCGATGGAGGCGGCGACGGAGCAGTTGACGTTTTTTGGTCACACCCACGTGCAGGGGGGCTTTCAGTTGAAGCAGCGGCAGGTGATCACGATCGGGCCGCCGTTTCTCGATGAAACCGAGTACACGTTCGCACTGTCGCCGGACTACCGGTACCTGGTGAATCCGGGGTCGGCGGGGCAGCCGCGGGACGGGGATTGGCGGGTGGGAGCGGCGATTTACGATACCGGGGCAAAGACGGTGCGGCTGCTGCGGGTTTCCTACGACCTCGAGACGGCGCAGCGGAAGATCCGGGAGGCGGGGCTGCCGCCGCTGCTGGCCGACCGGCTGGCGCGAGGCTATTGACGAAACGAAGCCAACGTCAGGGAGCGGCGGGGGCGGGCTGGGGATGAAAGTGGGTGAAGATTTTGCGGGCGGCGGCGGGGCCGACTTCGCGGGCGAGGGTGTCTTCGGTGGCGAGTTTGACGGCTTCGAGGCTGCCGATGGTTTGCAGGAGCTTTTCGACGGTGCGTTCGCCGACGCCGGGAACGTTGAGGAGTTCTGACCGCATGCGGGTGATGTTGCGGCGGGTGCGATGGAAGGTGACGGCGAAGCGGTGGGCTTCGTCGCGGATGGTCTGGATGACGTGGAGGACGGGGTTGTGGCGGTCGAGGCGGACCGGTTCGTCCTCCTGGCCGTAGATGTAGATGATCTCTTCGCGTTTGGCGATGGAGGCGATGGTCTGGTCGGTGACGCCGATAGCTTCGAGGGCTTCGGCAGCGGCGTGGAGCTGGCCGAGGCCGCCGTCGATGAGGACGACGCTGGGGAACTTGGCGCCTTCTTCTTTGAGGCGGGAGTAGCGGCGGGTGACGACTTCGCGCATGGAGGCGAAGTCGTCGTTGCCGACGACAGTTTTGATGATGAATTTGCGGTAGTCGGCCTTCTTCATTTTGCCGTCTTCCCAGACGACCATGGAGGCGACTTTATCGGTGCCCTGGATGTGGGAGATGTCGAAGCATTCGATGCGGCTGGGGGGAGCGGGGAGGTTGAGGGAGTCTTCGAGGGCGGCGGCGATGGACTGGGCGGTGGGTTTGAGGATGCGGAAGCGGGCTTCAAAGCAGTGTTTGGCGTTGGTTTCGGCGAGGTCGAGGAGGGCTTTTTTGTCTCCGCGCTGGGGGGTGCGGATTTCGACGCGGCGGCCGCGTTTTTCGGTGAGGAGTTCGGCGAGGGCTTCGCGGTCTTCGAAGTCGTCGGGGACGTGGACGATGAGCGGGACGTAGCGCTGGTCGAGGTAGACCTGTTTGAGGAGGGCGGCGAGGAATTCGGGGGCGTCGAAGTCGAAGCGGTCTTCCCAGTAGAACTCGCGGCGGTCGACGATGCGGCCGTTGCGGACGTGGAAGAGGTTGACGGCGAGGAGCGGGGGTTCGGCGTAGTAGGCGAAGATGTCGATGTCGTCGCCGTGGGCGGTGGCCATTTTCTGGGTCTGGGCCATCTCTTCGATGGTGACGAGGTTGTCGCGGAGGCGGGCGGCGCGTTCGAAGTTGAGCTCTTCGGCGGCTTCGGCGATCTGATGGCGGATGTGGGATTCGAGGTCTTTGAGGCGGCCTTCGAGGAAGAGGCGGGTTTGGCGGACGGCTTCGGCGTATTCGGGGGCGGCGACGAGGCCTTCGACGCAGGGGCCGAGGCAGCGGCGGATGTGGTACTGCAGGCAGGGGTGGGAGTGTTTGCGGTTGAAGTCGATTTTGCAGGAGGGGATTTTGAACTGGCGGTGGATGAAATCGGTGAGGCGGTAGGCGAGGTTGCCGGGGAAGTAGGGGCCGAAGTAGGAGGCGCCGTCTTTGCGGAGGCGGCGGGTGACGAAGACGCGGGGGACGCGGTCGTTGGTGAGCTTGATGTAGGGGTAGGTTTTGTCGTCCTTGAGGAGGACGTTGAAGCGGGGTTTGTGCTGCTTGATGAAGTTGTTTTCGAGGGCGAGGGCCTCTTTTTCGTTTTCGACGACGATGTAGTCGAGGTCGGCGGCTTCGGAGATGAGGGTACCGGTTTTGGCTTCCGAGAGGCGGTCGTCGGAGAAGTAGTTGCGGACGCGGGCGCGGAGGTTCTTCGCTTTGCCGACGTAGAGGATCTCGCCGAAGGCGTTCTTGTAGAGATAAACGCCCGGCAGGAGGGGCAACTGCGACACTTTCTCGCGGAGATTCATAGAACGCGGTGCGTTATTCTTTAATTGTGGCACGCGGACTTTGGCTAACTTTGTTTGCCGCGGTATGGCTGGGGGCGCAGGCGCCGGTTCCGGCGCCGCAGGAGCAGGAGCCGCCGGAAGAAGACACGGCGCTGACCGGGGCCAAAGAGTACGCTTTTAACCCGCTGCAGGCGGAAAAAGAGCTGAAGATTGGGTCTTTTTACGCCAAGCGCGGTAGCTGGAAGGCGGCGATTATGCGGTTCCGCGAGGCGACGCGGTGGAATCCGGGGTTGGCGGAGGCGTGGCTGCGGCTGGGCGAGTCGCTGGAGCGCGCCAAGGACAAAAAGGGCGCGCGCCAGGCGTTTGTGAAGTATTTGGAGCTGGAGCCGGAGGCCAAAAACGCCGCCGAGATCAGGAAGCGGATGGGCTCATAGCCCGGATGGTGGACAACAGCTTACGGAGACCCGCCGCAGGTTCCGGGAACAGGTCGATGTACTGTAGTTGCGCCGTGATCTGCCGTGGCAGCGGGCAATCTTCGAGCCGTACCGGGATGACGAAGGGGTATTCGAGCGGCCATTCCGCGGCTCGTTCGAGCGCGTAGCGCAGTTCGGCGTGAAACCGGCTGGGCCGGCTGAGCGCATGTTGCGAGAAGCAGGGGACAAAAAAGTCGGCTTTGCTGATGGCCCGTTCGATGGCTTTCGGCCAGTTCTGCCCGGGCAGCAGTTTCCGGCGGTCCATCCAGGGGTGAAAGCCGGCGTCTTCCAGAGCCTGGAAGAGCGTTTCGACGAAGGCGGCGTCTTCGATAGTGTAGGCGAGAAAGACTCGTTTGCCGCCCGCGGGTCGAAAGCGAATCTGCCCTTTCTCATCGGTTCGCAGGGAGCCGACCGCTTCGATGTCGATGGTTAGTCCCTCGGCGAGGCACTGGCGGATGACTTTGACGATGTCTTCGAGCCCAGGTTCGGCGGGTTCTTTCATTGGGACTCCTCACGCGCGGGCCGGATGACCCCGAGGCCCTTTACTTTTACGTTTTTTCCCTGCCGCAGCGTGGTCACGAGACGGGTGACTAATCGATCGAGTTGGTCAGCCGCGGCCGCAGGCGGCTGACCCGTTGCCGCCGCGATGCGGTCCAGCAGTTCCGGAGTGGTCATTGCATGACCAGAATAAGGGGCAGGCTGGGGTCAACCCGGATCCGGCCGAGGGCGGGAGACTGGTAACACATTGGAAATGAATAGGATACGGGAGGCAAATATTTTCCGATGCCTCGTGAACCGGCCGTTTGCCCGAGCGGGAGAGTGACGCCGCAAGCCTGATAGAATCGGGGTGCATGCGGCGCTGGTTGATTTTGGCTACGATGGCGTCTTTGCTCCCGGCAGCAGAGCAGGATGAGTTTTTCGAGCGGAAGGTGCGGCCGGTGCTGGCGGCGCGCTGCCAGAGCTGCCACGGGGCGCAGAAGCAGTTCGCGGCGCTACGGCTCGATGACCGGGAGTCAATCCTGAAGGGCGGGATGCACGGGCCGGCGGCGGTACCGGGGCAGCCGGAGGCGAGCCTGTTGATTCAGGCCGTGAAGCATGTGGGCCGGAAGATGCCGATGGGCGAGAAGCTGCCGGAGGCGGAGATTGCCACGCTCGAAGAGTGGGTGCGCACGGGGATGCACTGGCCGGCGGGGGCCAAGCCGGCCGGGGCGGGTTTAGCGGCGAAGGCGTTTTATGAAAAGCTGCGGCGGGAGCACTGGGCCTATCAGCCGGTGCGGAGCGTGGCGCCGCCGGCGGGGAAAGCGGCGCATCCGGTGGACCGGTTTCTCGATGCGAAGCGGGCGGCGGCGGGGCTGAGCCTGGCGCCGGAGGCGGACCGGCGGGTACTGGCGCGGCGGGCGGCTTACGTGGTGACGGGATTGCCGCCGGAGGCCGGGCTGCTGGAACGGTTTCTGAACGACCGGAGCGCGGGGGCTTACGAGCGCTACGTGGACGCGCTGCTGGCTTCGCCGCGCTACGGCGAACGGTGGGCGCGGCACTGGATGGACGTGGTGCGCTACGCCGAGACGCACGGCTATGAGTGGAACTACGAGATTCAGGGCGCGTGGCACTATCGCGATTACTTGATCCGGGCCTTCAACCGGGACGTTCCCTACAACCAATTCGTGCGGGAACACGTGGCGGGGGATTTGCTGGCGAAGCCGCGGGTGGTGGACGGGCGGAACGAGTCGGTGCTGGCGACGGCGTTCTACCGGCTGGGGGAGATGGGCCACGACAACTGCAACCAGTTTCGGGAGCTGCGGACGGACGTGGTGGACAACCAGATTGACACGTTGACGAAGGCGTTTCAGGGGGCGACGGTTTCCTGCGCCCGGTGCCACGACCACAAGATTGACCCGATTCCGACCGAGGACTACTACTCGCTCTACGGGATTCTGAACAGCTCGCGGCAGGTGGCGCGGACGCTCGAAGTGGGCGCGGCGCCGCCGGCGGGGGTGGCGGAGTTGAAGCGGGCCATCCGGCAGGAGCTGGCGACGGCCTGGCTGGGCGCGACGGCGAAGCTGGGCGCGGAGCTGGCGGCGGCGCTGGCCGAGCAGAAGGACGCGCCGGAGGCGGCGAGGTTGGCGGCGGGGCTGGACGCATCGCGGGTGCAGCAGTGGAGCCGGCTGCTGCAGCGGGACAAGGTGGACCTGGCGGATCCGCTGGCGGTATTTGCGCATCCGGCGGCGGAGTATGCCAAGGAGAGGGCGGCGCGGGAGCGTTTCAACCGGGAGAAGTTTGTGACGGCGGCGGACTTTCGGGAGGGGGTGCCGGCGGGGTGGAGCGCGGAGGGGTTGGGACTGCAGGCGGGGCAGGCGCGGGCGGGCGATTTCGCAGTGGCGACGGAGGGGCGGGCGGCTGTCGAAGGCATTTTCCCGGCGGGGCTGTTTACGAACCTGGTGACGGACCGGTGGAACGGGTCGCTGCGGTCGCCGATGCTGCCGGCGGATAAGAAGTTTGTGAGCTTTGAGGCGCTGGGGGGCAAGTTCGCGGCCCGCCGAGTGATTCTGGACCACTGCGTGATTGGCGAGAACTATGACCTGCTGGACTCGCCGCGGCTGCGGTGGGAGAAGGTAGCGGCCAAGGACGCGGGGAAGTTTCCGCTCTATCTCGAGCTGAACACGAAGACGGATAACCCGCGCATTCCCGACCGGCCGGGGCGGCTGAAGAAGACGCCGGACGCGAGTCCGCGGTCGTACTTCGGGGTGACGCGGGTTTTGTACCACGATGAGGACGTAACGCCGCAGGAGACGCTCGAGCATTTGGAGGCGCTGGTGGCGGCGCCGACGCCGGCGCAGTTTGCGGCGATGGCGCGGCAGGCGGTGCGGGCGTGGGGCGCGGGGACGGCGACGGCGCAGGATGTGAAGTGGTTGAACTGGCTCATCGACAACGGCCTGCTGGTGAACTCGCGGAATCTGACGCCGGCGCTACGGACGTTGACGGACCGGTACCGCGCGATGGAAGCGGGGATGGCGGACCCGACAGTGGTGGCGGGGATGGGGGATTTTGATCCGGGGGCGGATCATCCGATTTTTCAGGCCGGTTCGGCGACGAACCCGGGGCGGGTGGCGCCGCGGCACTTTTTGAGTCTGATGCCGGAGGGGTTGAAGCCGGTGGGGCCGGCCGGGAGCGGACGGCGGGAGCTGGCCGAGGCGATGGCGAGCGAGGGGAATCCGCTGACGGCGCGGGTGATGGTGAACCGGATTTGGCACTATGTATTTGGCCGGGGGATGGTGGTGAGCACGGACGACTTTGGGAGCAACGGGGCGGCGCCGTCGCATCCGGAGCTGCTCGACTATCTGGCGGGGGAGTACGCGCGGCGGGGATGGTCGACGAAGGGGATGATCCGGCTGCTCGTGACTTCGGCGGCGTTTCAACAAGGCAGCGCGGCGGAGGCGGGGGCGCGGGCGAAGGACCCGGCGAATGCGCTGCTGCACCATTACCCGGTGCGGCGGCTGGAGGCCGAGGCGGTGCGCGATACGCTGCTGGCGGTGTCGGGCCGGTTGGTGGAGAAGCTCTACGGGCCGAGCATCCAGCCGCACCGGAGCGAGCCGCAGGAGCACCGGCGGCTGTTTCCGGGCCCGCTGGATGGCGACGGACGGCGGAGCGTGTACCTGAAGATCACGCGGATGCAGGGTCCGCGCTTTTTGGAGATTTTTGATTTTCCGAGCCCGCTGCAGACGCGGGGCAACCGGGATGTGACGAACGTGCCGCCGCAGGCGCTGGCGCTATTGAACGATCCGTTTGTGCTGGACCAGGCGCGGGTGTGGGCCAAGGGGTTGACGGCGCAGCGGGACGATGCGGTGGATGCGCGGATTGGGCGGATGTTCCTGCGCGGGCTGGGGCGGCCGGCGACGGAGACGGAGCTGGCCAACTGGCGGGCGCTGGCCGGGGAGTTCGCGGCGCGGCACGGGGCGAAGGATGTGCTGGGGAGCGAGGCGGTGTGGACCGATGTGGCGCATGCGCTGTTTAACCTGAAGGAGTTTGTGTACCTGCGATGAAGATCAGCCGCCGGGAGTTACTGCGTACGAGTTCGACGGGGTTTGGGTATCTGGCGATGGAGTCGCTGCTGGCCGGGGCGGTGCCGCACTTTCCGGCCAAGGCCAAGAACGTGATTTTCTGTTTCATGCCGGGCGGGGTGGGGCAGATGGACAGCTTTGATCCGAAGCCGAAACTGGCCGAGTTGGACGGGCAGGCGGCGGTGCTCGATAACTACGTGGCAGGGCCGAAGCGGAAGTGGTTGAAGTCGCCGTGGACGTTCCGGCAGCATGGGCAGTCGGGGCTGCCGGTGAGCGAGATTTTTCCGCATATCGCGAGCGTGGCGGACGAGTTGACGGTGATTCGTTCGATGAAGAGCGAGTTTCCGCTGCACGCGCGGGCGAATGTGTTTCTGCACACGGGGCGGAACTTTGGCGGGTTTCCGAGTTTGGGTTCGTGGGTGAACTACGGGCTGGGGAGCGTGAACAAGAACCTGCCGGGCTATCTGCTGCTGAACCACGGGGACAACCCGCCGGGCGGGTTGGAGAACTTTTCCAACGGGTTTTTGCCGGCGACCCACCAGGCGATGGGGGTGCGGGCGGACGGCGTGCCGGTGGACAACATTGTGCCGGCGGGAGCGGAGCGGCAGAGCGCGAAGATGGCGGCGGTGCGGGCGCAGGACAAGGAGTTTCTGGCCGCGACGGCGAACGCGGACGCGGTGGAGGCGGCCATCAGCAACTTCGAGATGGCGTACCGGATGCAGGCGCTGGCGCCGGATGTGCTGAACCTGGACCGGGAGACGGAGGCGACCAAGAAGCTGTACGGGCTGGACGCGGAGAATCCGCACAAGCGGGCGTACGGGCTGCAGTGTTTGCGGGCGCGGCGGCTGGTGGAGGCGGGGGTGCGGTTTGTGGAGATTACGCCGCCGAATCTTTACGGCGGGAACAACGGGACTTGGGACCAACACGATAAGCTGCGGGAGGGCCACGCGACTAACGCGATGGTGACGGACCAGGCGGTAACGGCGTTGATCAAAGACCTGAAGTCGCGCGGGTTGCTGCAGGAGACGCTCGTGCTGTGGGCCGGGGAGTTCGGGAGGACGCCGGATACGGGCAACGGGGACGGGCGGGACCATCATCCGTTTGGATTTACGATCTGGATGGCAGGGGGCGGAGCAAAGGCGGGGTTAATCTACGGGGCGACGGATGAGTTGGGGAACCATGCGGTGGAGAATGTGATGACGGTGCATGATCTGCATGCGACGGTGCTGCATTTGCTGGGGTTGGACCATACGAAGCTGAGCTACCGGTTTGGCGGGCGGGATGTAACGCTGCCGGATGTGCACGGGCGGGTGGTGCGGGCGCTGGTGGGGTAGCGGGAGGGAGTGGTGCCCGGGGCGGGACTTGAACCCGCACAC
>JADCJL010000123.1 GCA_020247055.1 Acidobacteriaceae bacterium
CCTGATGACTCCGAGGACGAAGGAGACTGATTCGTGACGACGGTAGGAGAAGGGCGAAATCCCGGGGCCCTCGTGCTGCATGGCAAGCACGGACAGGGAACCGTCCTGCTCATAGAGGGCGATACCACCGTAGTCCGTTTCGGGCACGGGATCGAGCAGGTCTTGTCTGCTGATCTGGAATCCGTGGTCTCTGTTGCCGAGGCCGTTTCCAGCGGTCAGCTGGCCCCCTCGATCGACGTGGCTGCTCGCGTTCAGGGTGACGTCATCGCATCAGTCAATGATGCCTGGGGCGTCTTCACGCGGTCTCGCATCTCCTTGCTGCCGCACCAGCTCTGGGTATGCCATCGCGCGCTTCGGGGTTGGCCCATCAGGCTCCTGATCGCCGATGACGTCGGGATGGGCAAGACCATCGAGGCGGGTCTCCTGCTCTGGCCGCTGCTGGCCAACCGCAAAGTGCAACGTGTGCTCGTTCTGTGCCCGGCCAAACTGGTAGGGCAGTGGCAGATTCGCCTGAAGCGGATGTTCGACATCCGGGCTGCGACGTACCACAGCGATCTTGATACGGAGCGTACTGACTTCTGGGGCATTCATCAGATCGTGGTTGCCTCACTTCCCACGCTTCGTGCAGACCGGAACGGTCGGCACGATCGCCTGCTGGATGCTCCAGGATGGGACATGGTGGTGATTGACGAGGCGCACCACCTGTATGCAGACGAGGAGACAGGAAAGACTCTCGGATTCGAACTCGTCGAGAGGCTGAACAAGGCCGGCAAGATCGTGTCCTGCGTGCTCTTCACGGGAACTCCTCATCGCGGCAAGAACTACGGCTTCTGGGCACTGATGAGCCTTCTGAACTCCGAGGTCTTCAGCCCGCGCATGAACGAAGGCGCCATGCTGAATGCGCTGCCTCGCTACCTGATCCGGAACGCAAAGCAGAAGGCCACGGATATGAAAGGCCAGCTGCTGTTCAAGCCCGTTGTCCAGCATCCCGAGACCTTCAGCTACTCGCCAGCCGAAGAGAGCTTCTACCGATTGCTGTCCGAGTTCATCCTCGCGGGCAAGGCCTATGCGACTTCGTTGAGCCGCACCGAAGGGGGTCAGGTGATGCTGGTCCTGATCGCTCTGCAGAAGCTGGCTTCCAGCTCGGTCTCGGCCGTCGCGGCGGCGCTCCGGACAAGAGTCCGCCGGCTCGGCGCCGAGGCTGCGAAGTCTCGGACCGAACTGGACGCGCTGGGAACGGACGAGGGATCCGACGCGGACCAGGCCCTGCAGCGCTGGCTTCGAGAGGAGAAGAGGGCGCAACTGCGGCTGATGGAGGATGAGGGTCGCTATCTTGCAGATCTTCTGGCTGCGGCGTCGCAAGTCACATCCGAGACCCGTGTGTCTCGAATCATGGAGGTGATCAAGACCCGCTTTCCAGGGGAGCCCGTTCTCCTCTTCACCGAGTACAAGCGGACTCAGGCCCTCGTTGTCAGTGCGTTGATGGCCGAATTCGGTCAGGGGTCAGTCGGCTTCATGAACGGCGACGACCGGCTGGAGGAAGTGCGCCTGCCCGACGGACGAGTGACGCAAATGGCAGGACGTCGCGAGGACATGTGCGACTCCTTCAATGCCGGACGGATCCGCTTTTTGGTGTCGACCGAGGCCGGCGGGGAGGGGATCGATCTTCAGGAGCGTTGTAGTGCGCTGATCCATGTTGACCTTCCCTGGAATCCGATGCGGCTGCACCAGCGCACTGGGCGGCTGAACCGCTACGGGCAGCAACGCGCGGTGCAAGTCGTCTCGCTCCGCAACCCCGACACGGTTGAGGGAATGATCTGGCTCAAGCTGGAGCAGAAGCTCAACAGCATCATGCGGGCGCTCGGCTCGGCGATGGATGAGCCTGAGGATCTGATGCAGCTGGTGCTTGGCATGACCAGTGAGAGCTTGTTCGATGAGCTCTTCGCGGAGGCAGGCAGCGTCGCGAAAGAAAAGCTTGCCACTTGGTTTGATACCAAGACCGGGACCTTGGGCGGCGAGTCAGCAATCAAGACCGTTCGGGATCTGATCGGGCATGCGGAGAGCTTCGATCTGTCGGACCTCAAGGACGTTCCCCCAGTCGATCTCCCGGACCTGATGCCTTACTTCCAGAATGTGTTGGCGCTGAACCGCCGACGTCCCAAGGTGGAAGGGCACGCTCTGTCCTTCAAGACCCCCGAGGACTGGCTGACCACCCACGCTCTCCGCAAGAGCTACGAGAACCTGGTCTTCGACCGGGGCGCGCCCAATTCAGCCGATCTCATGGGGGTGGGGCATCCTCTTCTCGAAAAAGCGCTTCATCAGTCGGCGCGACTTCAGGGAACCGTCTGCGTCGTCGACGGAATGCCTGCGCCGCTGATGGTGTTCGACGTCTCCAGCAGGGTTACGGATGTCTCCCAATCCACGCGAAGGGTCATTGTCGGGGTGACCGGTGTCGCGGGCGAGTTCACGCTTCTTCGGGACTGGGAGGTTCTCCGGTTGCTGAACCGTTGTGCCTTGCGATCTGAGCCGTTCGCAGGGCCCGTTGATGCAGATGCGGTCACGCGATGGCGCGCCGCTGCCACCCAGGCAGTCGATCCGCTTCTCGACTCTCTCGATCTGCAGTTTGGGTCGCGTGTCGTAAAGGAGTCCGCGCTGATCTGGCCGGACAGGCGATAGAGGTGATGGATCGGGCAGGATGCTCGACGGTAGATTCCTGGCAAAAAATCCTATGTACGACAATGAGTTAGTCAATATGCGTCGGTATCGGCACCGTCCCTTCGAGGCGAAGCCGCCTTCGCTGACGAACCTGCACTGGAGCTCGCTGGAGAGCCGATAGTCCCCGATAGACTGCGAAAGGTGCCCACTCCCTCACCCCTCGCTAAGTGTTTGTCGCCATTGGACCTCTTCAAGATGACGGTATCTCTGACGGTATCCAGCGTCGAAGCAGGCCAAAACGCTAGGCGCGACAAGGACTTGGCGCCTCAATTGATGACTGAGTGGGAGTAGGTTTCGGGATCTATCGGGGTCTATCGAGATCTATCGAAAACGGCCCCAGCGCGTTGATCCGTTTGGCAAATGTCCACCGCGACGTCCGTCGAGATCTATCGCTGGGATGCCCCTCAATCTGACGGTACAAAAGTCGCGTCGAATTCCCGCGAGAAATTTACCGTCAGGCCGACTCCCAGGTTGACGGTAAGTTCCGGGCGCAAAGCCCAGCATCCATGCGGGTTGTCGGGCGATCGCCGGGTTGAGTCGCGCTGACGGTAAATTCTTGCACTCGCAGGCGATACGTCGCACCGGCGGGCCGCGCTTCATGATTCGCTGTGCGCGGCAATGCAAGGGCAGGGGACGGGACAACTTGCCGCTCGTCGATCTATGGAACTACATCATCAACGGTGGCCTCTCCGAGCGTCGATCCACCCGTTGCGACCGTCGGCAATAGCCAGCCTTGGCGACTGTTCATTCCCGACCCGTACGGAGCCCACGGCCACTTGGTATTGAATGCCCGCTGTGCGTTGGACAGCGGTCGCACGGGCGCCCGCGGTGGTCGGCAGCACCCGGCCAGAAGCTGTCGTGCGTCAACGGCCGGATCCAAGAAGCCCACGGAGCATGGCCAACCGCGCGTCGTGGGTGCGTCCTTGCGCGATGCCAAAGCAATTTCTGTATTGACTGTTAACCGGTTAACAGGTAATATTGCGGGATGTCAATCCAGTCGTTTGCCTGCTCCGATACGGAGCGCCTGTTCACCACAGGCAAGTGTCAGAGGTTCGTCAATATCAGGAGCGTGGCCGAACGAAAATTAGCCCAGCTCGATGCAGCGCCTTCTGTGAGTTTCATGAAAGCCCCGCCAGGCAACGACCTGAAGGAATACGGCGGTGCCTGGCATGTGCGAATCAACGACCAGTGGCGACTGACCTTCAAGTGGGGTGAGAGCGGGCCCTATGACGTGCTGATCGAAGACCCACACTGACCCAGTCCCGACTGGCATTCGAATCCTGAGCAGCAATGGAGTGCATCATGTTTAAGAACGGCATGCGTCCTGTCCACCCTGGTGAAATCTTGCTGGAGGACTACATCAAGCCCATGGGCGTCAGCGTGCGCGCTGTGGCCATTGCCTTGCATGTGCCTTACTCGCGCCTCAGCGAGATCACCAAGGGCGAACGCGGCGTGTCGGCTGATACGGCCCTGCGCCTGGAGCGCTATTTCGGCAGCGACGCCAAGGGCTGGTTGAACCTTCAGGCAGCCTACGAGTTGCGAGTAGCCGAGATCGAGAACGGCAAAGCCATCGCCAAAGAGATTCAGCCGCTTGGGCTGGCCGCCTAAGCCACGCCAGCCGTTTCACCTCGAGCGCCTGCAGCCGGCCAACTCCCGACATTCAAACCTTGAATACGCCTGCAGGAAGCGGACCCTTACCGACGATCAATTGCATCCGTTTGAGAGCCCATCCCTGCGATGGTTCGCGAACATCAAAAAGGTGGCCGAGCGAAATCTGGTCCAACTGGATGCAGTGCCGTCAGTGATCATCCTGACGGACGAGGCGGACGATGTGCCTCGTCTCCTTCATGTGCACGCCGTGTCCGGCGCAGCGCGGTCGATGGCGCGCCGGCCGGGGGGCGGCCGACGGGTGTGTCGTCAGCCGTGCAGATGCTCGTCCAGGAGATGGACCGTGATCCGGATCGCCAGCAGGAGCAGCGCGGGTGCGACGCAATGAAAGAGCAGGACCCAGATGTACTGCGACAGCAGGCCCACTGGAGCGATGAACCACTCGTCTGCCAACTCATGCCCCGGTTCTGGCTGAACTTGCAGTCCGAGTACGACATCCGAGTCGCGGACCGGGAACTCCGAGCCAAGCTCTCACCCAGGATCCGCGTCTTCCAGCCGGCCGTGGCGTGACGGTCGGCTCTCGTGGCTATGCACGGCCGATTTTGGGAGGCACCCAGGACCGCTGCGGGTGGGGTACAGGTCCTCCTACTTCTCGCCGACGATGACGGTAAAGTATTCGGCACAAAAGTGTTATGCAACAAGTACTTAGATGGTTTGAGGCCCAGGCCTCTGAGGTGCTCATCCAAGGCTCACGGCGAGATGCAACAGGGGCTCGCGGGTCGCTCAGGAATCGATGGATCTCGATAGATCTCGACAGGTCAGGTTTGGCCAAATCGCCCGCAAACCCGCGCCAATGCTGGTGCTTGGCAGGTTGACGGTAAAAGTGACGGTAAAAGTCCGAGTGGCAGTGGAAAGTGCTATGAAAATCAAATGGTTAAAACGCTCGTTGATGATCGAGTGGGAGTGATTCGGCGTCTGGCACTGGCTGGCACCTAGTGGCACGAATACACACCTAAGCGCGAAGGCGTCCGTTCGGACGCATCCGGGTGTGAACGCTGCCGGGCTGCGAGCAGCCGCGGGTCGCGTTCTTGGCCTCGTGAGGGTGTTCGAGACTCCTATCCGCCCGGGTGATGTAGCGGCACAACCGCTCCAGCCGCTTGCGCTCGTGTGCTTCGACCCGCACCGCGGCGTGCAGGTTGAAGCCGCCGGCTTTCGGATGGTATATACTTGTGGGGTATCCCACGCTGGGCGTGCAATGACCATCACCACCGTCTTCACCAACAACCGGTCCCAGGCCGTGCGCCTGCCCGCGGATGTGCGCCTGCCCGATGGGGTCAAGAAGGTGCGGGTTCGGGCTCGCGGTGTGGACCGCATCATCTCGCCGGTAGGCCACACTTGGGACGAGTTCTTCCTGAACGGGCCGCGGGGGACCGGCGACTTCATGGTCGAGCGTGCCGCGCAGGAGCAGGGCGAGCGCGAGCCCTTCTGAAGCCGGATCCGCGATGTTGAAGTATCTGCTCGACACCAACATCGCGATCTACGTCATCAAGCGGCGGCCGGTCGAGGTGATGGGCGTCTTCAACGAGAACGCCGGCCGCATGGCGATCTCGGCGATCACCCTGAGCGAGCTCTGTCACGGCGCCGAGAAGAGCGCCCGGGCATCGCAGAACCTCGCGGTGATCGAAGAGTTCTCGAGCCTGCTCGAGGTGCTGCCCTATCCCGCCAAGGCCTCGTCGCACTACGGCGCGATCCGCGCCCACCTCGAGAAGGCTGGGCGCCCGATCGGCGTCAACGATCTGCACATCGCCGCCCACGCGCGCAGCGAAGGGCTCGTGCTCGTCACCAACAACCACGCCGAGTTCGAACGGGTGCCGGGGTTGCTGACGGAGAACTGGGTCGGCGGTCTGGGCTGAAGGGCCCGCTGTGGGCCGGCCGCCTGATCGCGCAACCACCCGCGCGCCCCGAACCCGCCCGCGAGCAGGTTGGCGACGCGATGTGCGACGTCTGCCGCTGCGCGGCGTGCAGGCGCGGCACCCGCGGGTCAGGGATACAGGTGCCCGCCGAGGTACTTCAACCCGCTATCGAACCCCAGCGCGACCACCCGCTTCCTCGTCCCGAGCTCACGCGCCAGCGCGATCGCCGCCACCACATTGGTCTCGTCGAGCTCCCGCCGAACACGCCCTCCCCATGGACCGGCGCAAGCGGCAGGGCGGACATCCGCCGGTTGCCCGACACGAGGTCGGCCCTCCGGACGCCTCGGGCAGGGGATCGGAATTTCGACCGCCCTCCCAATGCCCGGCATGGGCAGCGAGCGCCATGCGAAGCGGGCCGCTCGACGCGAAGGCGCTCTCTCGGGCGCACCCTGGACGCATCCGGGCGTGAACGCAGCCGGGCTGCGAGTGGCCGTTGGTCGTGACGCGGATCGCGACACGTTCGACCTGGGCAAGATCACACTCGCCTGTGCACTCAGTTACCTGGATTTCCGCTTCGCGTCGCTCGACTGGCGCGGGCGCCTAAGGCCGCAGCCTCTTTCGCGCGGATCGACGCACGCGCCTCGCTGCCGAAGGCGTGAGCCGGCGGCGGCGCTGCATGTCCACCCGCTGAATCAGCCTTCGATTCAGCGGGCGGCACGCACGGCCGCCCGTCCCGCGTCAGAGCGGGCTCGGAATCAGCACCTTGTCGATCACGTGGATCACGCCGTTGCTGGCGCGGATGTCCACGGCAACGATGCGCGCCGGTGTGGCGGTGCTGTCGGCGATCGAGGCGATCGCGGGCGCCGGCCCGGCCGTGATGGTGAACTGCCGGGGTGCGGCGACGGTCGTCACCGGCGTGCCGAACGGGATGCCGGTGGACAGCACCTGACCCGCCAGCACGTGGTAGGTCAACACCGTGTCGAGTTGCGGACCGGTCAGCGAGGCGACCGTCGACGCGATCGCCGTGAAGGCGGCGTTGGTGGGCGCAAACACGGTGAACGGACCGGCAGCGGACAAGGTGGGGACCAGATTGCGGCTTGCCAGTGCGCCCGTCAGGGAAGTGAAATCCGGGTTGGCGAGCGCCATCTGGACCACGTTGAGCACGCCCGGGGGCACCAGAACCTTGTCGATCACGTGCACCACGCCGTTGGAGGCGGCGACGTCCGCCGTCACCACGTTGGCACGGGTCAGGACGGCATCGGTGAAGCCGACCCCGCCGGTCGTGGACACCGCCAAGGTGGCGGGTGCAGCGCCGAAGGTGTACAGCGTCGGGCGCGTTGCGGGGCCTGACTGGATCGCCGCCGCACCGACGCGGCCCGCGATGACGTGGTACTGCAGGATGCTCTGGAGGGCTGCCGCCGGGAGCGCGTTGACGAGGGCCGTGGCGTCCGTGAAGCCCAGCCTCGTGGCCAGGGTGTTGAAGGCGGCATTCGTCGGCGCCAGCACGGTCAGATTGGCATTGGCATCCGACAGCGTCGGCACCAGCCCGGCCTTGGTGGCTGCCGCGACCAGTGCGGTGAGGTTGGCGTCGGTTGCGGTCTGCGCGATCGAGACGGGCGCGGGGGCCGGGGCGGGGACCGGATCGTTGTTGCTGCCGCAAGCGGCGACGAAGGCAACGGCACCGAGTGCCAGGGCGCGGTGGAACCAGCGGATCATGGATTCGACTCCTGAGGGAAGCACCGCAGCAGGCGGGGTGGAGCGCCACCGAATGAACTATACGGTCACCAAGAGACTAGTCGGTTAACGCTAGACCGTCAAGTCACTTCGTGTCCCAGGAGTTACCGTGACGAAGCGGTCGGAAAGTGCCGCGATCCGACCGCGAAGGCGCCCATTCGGACGCATCCGGGCGTGAACGCTGCCGGGCTGCGAGCAGCCGCGGGTCGAGTTTTTGGCCTCGACCCACGGCCCGGCGGCGAACGCCTCGAGCAGCTCGGCCGCCGCCTCGGCGCTGGGCGCGGTGCAGATCGGCCGCAGCGCCTGCGCCAACGGCTTGCGGTCCTTGCAGTTCGCGTAGTCGAGGCTGTTGCGGATCAGGTGCACGATGCAGGTCTGCACCGTCGTCTTCGGGAACACGGCCGAGGTCGCTTCCGTCAGCCCTTTCGAGCCGTCGACCACGGCGATCAGGTGTCGGTGAGACCCCGCGTCTTGAGCTCGTTGAACACCTTGTGCCGGAACTTGGCACCCTCGGTCTGCTCGACCCACAGCCCCAGCACGTCGCGCGTACCGTCGGGCAGGATGGCGAGCGCCAGGTAGACGGCCTTGTTGCTGACCACGCCGTCGCCCCGGATCTTGACCCGCAGCGCATCGAAGAACACCACCGGGTACATCGGATTGCTGCGCCGCTTCGTGCTAGACCTGTGCGGCGCGAAGGCCGACTGGACGATGCCGAATTTCGTCGACGAGTCGGTCGAGCGCATCCGCGAGCAGGTCGGCGCCGAGCAGGTGATCCTCGGCCTGTCGGGCGGCGTCGACTCGTCGGTGGCGGCCGCGCTGATCCAGCTGGGGCTCGGTTCAGGCAAGAGGCGGCGTCCGGCGTCACCCGGATCGACTGCTCCACAAAGGACGCGGCAACTTCACCGATCCCGACGACGCTCATGATAGCGACGTCATCGCTCGCCTTCGGCCTGCCGCCGGCCCGAGCAACCGCTGCCCGAAGTGTCGACGGGCGCCGCGCTCAGTTGATCAGGCTGGCCCGCCAGGGCCGCACCGGACCCGTGTGCGCCGCTCCGCAGGGGCAGGGCGCCCGAGTCCGCGCTGCCCTTCGGACTGTGATGCCGCTCGATGCGGGGACGGGCCCTCGACCAGGCTCGCGGCGCTGCGAAGCGTCCGCGCTGACCGAACATTCGGGCCCGCGAATCGCAGTCGGGCCCGCACTTCAGGCGCCGCGCCCGATGCAGCACGCGAACACGGGATCGTGCATTGCATCGGTCGCGCGGATCTGGATCAGCGACGAGTCCATGTGTTGCTAGGTCTTGAGCCGCCGACGATCGCTGAGATCATGCCGAAAAGACGGGGCACCTTAAGTCGTCGGAATCGAATCCTTAAGCATCAGGACAAGCCAAGCAGCAGATAGTCGTTGACCAGCCGTTCCCAGCGGTCGGGTCTAGCGATGATGTGGTGTCCGTCCTCGTCAGGGTCGGTATCAACAACGTGAAAGGATCCGCGCCCGCCCGCGCGGGTGAAGGTCTCGAAGTTCTTCCGACTGTGTGCGAGCGTGTAGAAGGGATCGTTGTTTGCGTAGAGCCAGAGCGTTGGTTTGTCGAAATAGGCACCGCGGCGGAAGACAGCACCGTTGACCTCTCGCGCAGTCGTGCATCGCTCACCGAGCCACCCTCCGACGAAGTTCAACACGCCGTCGAAGCCATTCGCGTGTTCACCGGCATAGGCGATAGCCAGCGCGCCACCGCGCGAATGTCCGCCGATCATCAAGCGATTGGATTCAACATCGGATCGAGTCAGGAGGTGCTGATGCGCTTCGGCCAGATCTTCAAGGGCACGCCCAAAGCCGGCGAGTGCGCACCCTGGATCGTGCGAATAGCCGGATCCGTCGGAAGCCAACCCTTCCCCATATTGTCCGTCGGACTTGCCACGACCGCGTCTCTGCGGGAAAGCGACGAGCCAGCCGCGCTCAACGAAGAACCGGGCCAGGGCTGGGTTGGTCGATGTTGTCCGAAACAATGCTGGATCGTTACCGACGCCGGTCGAGCCGTGATTGAACAGCAAGGTCGGAAAGGGCCCGTCTCCCTCTGGCTTGGCGATGACCATCTCCAGCGAGACCGGCTGGTCATCTTCGACGAACGCTGTCGGAACGCGGATCCTTTCGAAATTGGCGGCAGCCCCTTGCGACAGTACGCCGGCGATCCAGCGCTCCGGCCCGCTTTGCCAGAACATTTCGACGATTTGCGGATTGCGCATCCGATAGGCCACTACCGTGCCGGTGGCCAATCTACCGTGCAACTCATTGCCGAACAGTGAGGCGGCGATTCGCTCGCAGCGGTAACCACCCTGTTCCGAGCCGACGATGCAGACGACCGTCGCTGCGGTGGCCGAGACGGTCTCGACGACCAGCTTTACATCGATGACGCGAGCCTGACCAGCCCAACCCGACCAGATCCCGCTCCATCGAAACACTTCCAGGGGAACGTCAGGCGCGGGGGGTTCGATAGCGATGTCCGAGGGCAGCTTGGCTTCGACTGGGCTTTCGGAAAGGTCGAACTCGAGGGCTGGGAGAAATCCTGGCCAATCGGTTCTTGGGTGCTCGCTCATGGGGATAGCTTATCGGGTTGACTTACACTCGATAAAGTCCTTCTCCGCGTCAACAGTAAATCGCCCCGAGTTTCCCGGAGACAGGTTGCACGGAGTCAGGCCGGGACCGCCGTCTCATCGATGGATCGCCTCGGGCGACGCTGTGAAGCGATCGCGCTGACCGGACGACCGGGCCGGAAGTCGAAGTCGGGCCCGCACTTCAGCTGCCGCGCCCGATGGCGCCGTCGTGGGCGACACCGGGCGAGCTTCGCATCACGCCGACCGGTCTTGCCTACGAAGCGGGGCTGGGACCCAGCGGGTAGGTGCGACGAGGTGCTCCGCATGCTTCGCTGCCGCGTCCTTCTTCATGCTCGCGATGGACGAGGCGGCCTCGCTCCCGAGTGCATCACCGACGACGTGCGCGATCTGCGCCTTGGTCATCAGGGCGAAGAATTGCTCTGCGCTCGGCCGCCACCAGCCGTGAGCATACTGTCCGCCTGACTCGGATCGGGCACGCCGCTCGGATGGTTGTGCGCGAAGATCACCGCCGACGCGTTCGCTAGCTGTGCCGCCTTCACGATCTTGCGCGGATAGACGACCGTCTGCGACAGCGTCCCGCGAAAGAGCTCGCGCGCTTCGATCAGCCGCTTCTGCGAATCGAGCAGCAGGACCATGAACACCTCGGACTCGAGGTTGAACAGGCGCAGCGACAGGTACTGACGCACCATCGCCGGCGAGTCGAACACGACATCGCGAACGACGAGGGACTTCTCCATCACGCGAAGTGCACGGGCGATCGTGCGGGCTTCGTACACCGACAGCGGAACCTGGGGCGTAGCAACCTCCAACGGGCAATCGCGCGGGCGGAATTGCCCGGCTGTCCCGGGGAAGGCCGCGGCGCAGCGCAGCGCTCAAGGGGGCGCGAGCCTCGCGCAGCGACGCCGTCCGCACGGACCGCGCCCTTGAACGCGAGAACGACGCGGCACACTCGGGGATCACACAGGGCAATCCCACCCACCGACCCACTCACCGCGTCAGGGACGGACGCCCGGCAGGGGCGAGTCCGCATCGCGGGCTCGATTCACGACGGCCCGGCCGGACGGAGCGGCGCGACTCTCTATAATTTGGGATGCCCGACGCCCCAGACCCCGACACCGATCTCGTCGCCGCCCACACGACCGTCGACGCCGGGTCCATCGCGCGCCGCGTCGAACGCCACCACGGCCTCTCGGTGCGGCGATGCCATCTGCTACGCCGCAACCTGAACGACAACTACGCCCTGCAGGCCGACGACGGCACGCGCTACGTCGCGCGCCTGTATGCGATCCGCCCGCGCGGCGAACCCAACGTCGACTTCGAGGCGGCGCTGCTGTCGCACCTGGATGCGCGGGGTGCCGGGGTGGCCGCGATGGTGCCCGCGCTCGACGGGCATCCATCGGTGTCGCTGCGATGCCCCGAAGGTCCGCGCCCGCTGGCGCTGTTCCAGCATGTCCCGGGAAGCGTTCCCGACACCGAGGCGGACTTCGCGTTGACCGGCGCTGAGTTAGCGCGCATCCACCGGGCGGCGCGCGACTACGCCGGGCCGCCGAGCCGCTACCCGCTCGACGGCCCTCGGCTGGCTGGCCGTGCGCTGCGGTCGCTGCAGGCGCACCCGGAGCTCGATCCGGCGCTCGTCGACACCTTCGACGGGGTCGTGCGGCGACTGCTCGAAGAGTGGGCCGAGGTGGCGGACACCTTGTCGACGGTGCTCTGCCACGGCGATACGCACGGCTTCAACAACCATGTCTTCGACGAAGGCACCGGCACGCGACGCACGGTGTTCTTCGACTTCGACGATGCCGGACCGGGATGCCTCGCTTACGACCTGTGCGTGATGCCCTGGTCCTACCTCTACCGCAAGGGCCTGGAGTCGCCCGACGACACGCTGCGCGAACGCTGGGCCGGGTACGTCGGCGCGTACCGAGACGCTGGCGGCGAGGTCACCGACTCGGACCTTGCGGCCATACCGCTGTGCCTGCAGCTGCGGCACCTGTGGAACATCGGCGAGGGCGTCGCCCGCGTCCATCACTGGGGCGCGATGATGATGTCGGCCGACTGGCTGCGTCGGCAGCCGGGCGTATGCGAGGCCTGGCGGTCGCTGGACCTGCGGGTCTGACCAGGACGGCACGCTACGGGGGTCTCGGACGCCGCTGGCGTGCCGTCGGTCGCGCCGGCCTCTGCTCGTCGGCGCGGGCGCTCGTCCCGGGGCCCGCCTCAGTCCTTCGCCGGCGGCTCCTGCACGAAGGACGCGCGGAAGGCGAGCGCGCACGCCGGCGCTGGTCCCCAGGCTGGATCGAAGTGGACGCCGCGAAGGGTTCGGCCGTCGGCCGAGACGATCGCTGCCACGACGTCCGACAGGTATCCGTCGGCAGTGTCCATGTAGAGCCGGATCGTGATCAGGTTGCCGAACCGCTTGCCGTCCACCGACCATACGAGTAGCTCGGCTTGCGGCAGGCGAACGGCCCCGGCGCGGACGGGTTGGAATTGACCGCACCGACTCCAACGTGCGAGTTTGCTACGCTCCTCAACAGAGAGCGTTTCGGCACGAGGTACGATGCGGAGAAGTTATTTTCGATGAACTCCTAAGTTGCCCTGGAATCCCGACGATGCTGTTCACAGTCGTGAAGTTCACGCATCTGATCTCCCTCCTGCTGCTTTTCTCCGCGAGTCTGGCGAAAAATCTTCTGTTGCTCGACAGACCGGTCAACGAGTCGGCAATCAGCAAGTGCCGGACGGCTGATCGCGTGTCTGGCGTGGCTGCGGTTTTCATCGTCGTTTCGGGCGCGGGTCTGATCTACCTCAGCCCGAAAGGGATGGACTCTTACACCGCCAATTCCAGCCTCTGGATCAAGGTCGCCGTCCTGATTCTGGCGAGTGCACTCATCGTCAAGACGAAGGTGTACTTCCGAGTCGCCGCAAAGTCTGCTGTGCCCGCGCTGATCGATGTACCGGCAGTCATCCCATCGATCCTCAAACTCGATCTGGGAAGCCTGGTCGTGATGACCTATCTCGGTGTGCTCGTTGCCTACGGGATCGGAATTCGTATCTGACCTTGCCTTTGGACAGGGCAACTCTCGTCTAAAGCGGGAAAACTTCGTGGAATTCTCCGTCGCACGCTGCCGACAATCATGATCACGGAGTCGCGGCGCTGCGAAGCGTCCGCGCTGACCGAACATCCGGGCCCGCGAATCGCAGTCGGGCCCGCACTTCAGGCGCCGCGCCCGATGCCGCACGCGTTCGCGGCACCGGGCGCGGGCTACGTAGATCCTCACCCACCTGGGGCTGGAACCTCAGCCGCCGCCGCGCAGCAAGGCG
>JADCJL010000124.1 GCA_020247055.1 Acidobacteriaceae bacterium
TCCAGTCCGCCGTCGGATGGGCGGTCACATTGTGATGGAGAATGCGGCGGCTCCCCACTTCCATCACCACGAAGACGTAGAGAATGCGAAACGCCTCCGTCATCCCGACAAAGAAGTCGCATGCCACGATCCCTTTGGCGTAATTGTGGACGAAAGTGAGCCAGCGCTGCTTCGGGTCTGGCGTGCGCACCGGGCCGCCACGGCGCAGATACTTCGCGACCGTCCGAGAGGAAACCAGGATTCCCGGTTTCAGCTGCAACTCGTTGCCGATGCGTTCCTGTCCCCAGGTGGGATTGTCTGCCGCCACCTCGCGGATCAACGCCTGGAAGTTCTTGGGCAGGCGCGGTCGGCCCGTCGTCTTCGACTTCCAACGCCAGAAGAGGCGCCATCCCTGGCGGTGCCAACGCAGGAGCGGGTCGGCTTGGACGTTCACCAGCGCGTTGCGCCAAGCGAACCATGGACTCAGGGCCGCCATCATCCAGCGGGTGGAAGCGTCGGCCCGCCGAGGCCTGACCTTCCGCTCCTGGAACAGGGCCAACTGCTTTCGCAGGAAGAGGTTCTCGGCCACCAACGCCGCCCGAGGACGTGCCGCGAGGGCAACCAGTCGGACCAGGTCAACAGCAACCAAAGACAAGGTCCGCAAGCAATGCACTACAGCGGGGAAGCTCAAGGAACTCGACATGGATTGCCCAGGATCGCACGTTACAAAACGTTATCGGCCTGCCCTTGCGGGCTCGGACGAGGCTTTTGCGGACTACAGCCGAATCGGAGCACCGAATAGGGCGGAATAAGGCGGTCTGACCGCCTTATTCTGGGTGAGCACAAAGACCTTCATCCAAACACGATCGCTCAGGCAACGAGGACATCTTGATAAGCGGCTTGATTTCTTGTACTTATGGGTGGCTTTGGGCCGATGCTTAGAGCAGTGCGCTCAGAGTAGATGGAGGCAGAAATGAGGCGGTTTCACCGCCCTATTCGGGCTGGGGATCCTCGCAGGCTCCAGGTTGCGCCCCGGCCGCGTCCGACCGAATCGATGAGTAGCAGACGTTTCAAGTGCAACAGGTCGTCCCGCAGAGTGCGGTCCGCAATGTCAGGGTTAACCTGCCTCTTTATGTTCCCAAAGGTCTCCTGGGCCGAGGCGGACAGGATTTGAAGTATCATCCGCTGCCGGTTTGTAAGATCATGCGCCACTCGTAGCGGGGCGATGTAGCCACTCGGCAAGAAGCGAACACCGACAGCTCCGGCCTGTTCAAGAAACTGAGGTGTGGGATGGCCAGCGAGCACGCAGAGTTCGATGATTTTCTGCGTTCCACGTCCCCAACGTTCGACTAGACCGCGACGGAAGAACACTTCGGCGATGAGTGGATTCCGAGGCCGAGAGAGGTGTTCTTTCGCCAGCGCTTCGACCGTTAAGCCAAAGGGTAGCCGCCCGTCACTCCAGATCTCCAGCCGATCATCGTAGATGGCGACACTGACGGCCCCGCCGGGGATTGAATAGTCGCGATGGACGAAGGCGTTGACCAGGGCTTCCCTCAAGGCTACCGGTGGAAATAGGGGAGCGTCTACCCGCTCGAACACCCCAGGTTCGATCCGACCGGAAACGGGGAGGTGACGGTTCATGAATTGGACAGCCTCGGTCAAGAGGCGAAAGGCGTTGCCGTTCAACTGCCGCTGGTCCAGGAATTCATTTTTGTCGAGTCCCCGAAAGCGGGCCAATCGTAATTGGCACTGGGGATAGTGCGCGGATTCGTGTTTTGCGAAAAGGACCGCGGCGGCGTTTGTTAATGTCTGCCCAAGACGGAGGCCGAAGCGTTCTAAGATGTCGCCCGCCTCTGCGGATGCGGTTGACGGAATTCGTCCGAATTCAATTCCCATGCGGACGGTCGCGCGAAGCTCCGAAAGATCGAGATCCTCAACGTGGATGGGCGAGGCGCTGTTTTCCCAGCGTTTGTGGGAGTGCGTCCGATCCATCAGCAAGCGCTGATAGGTCTCTTGTGGCATAACCTGTGTTGTCGAGCCAACGCGCTGATAGGCGCGGCCATCAAATGCAAACACGCGGCTATCGTCGTCAGGTGACACGGACAGCGCGAGTATTTCGCTGCGGTTACCCGGTAATTTTATGCGGTCGATGCCCACGGCGACGGGTGGCTCGATTCGCCGTAGGGTCTGGGCAACGTCGCGAAGAGTATCGTCACTGACGAGTTGGCCCACTGCGGAACCGTCGTTCGCGACCCCGAAAAGAACGGTTCCTCCATCCCCATTCAGGAAGGCGCACAACGTCTCCGCGGCCCGCGTAAGCTGGCCAGTTGATTTCTTGAACTCGATCGACGCCGACTAACCGTTTGCGATCAGTGTCTTTAAATGGGCAAGAGTCATTCTCAGGTGCGGGCGGAGAGTTGATTCTCCTTCCCTATTGTCCACTGAAGCGAACTTGTACCGCAGCACAGCGGTCGATCCATAGAAGTCGACCGTCTCCGCTAATGCCCGCGGGGCACTCTGGCCAGAGCGCACGGATCGTTTGTAGCCACTGTTCGAGCATGGCCCGGAATCGACTTGGGCGGGAATACTCAACACAGCCCAACTGCTGAGTGATCCCGAACGGCCCGAAGAGCGGTATCGATTCCGGACCCTTCGCGACGAAACATCGATAGCTCAGCCACATGAACAAGTCCAGGAGCGCCGGCGCGGCGGCGAGGACTCTGATTGCTTCGAGGTCGGCTGGGATGGGGTGGCTGAAGATCTCGGAATAGAATTCGTCGCTGAGAGTAATTGCGTTTTGGCCTGGCGGCGCATCCCCAGAGCGGCTGTACCAAATCTCCGCCTCCTTCAAGAAGTTGAACCGGCTGCGGTGAATGACCGTAGCCGTCGAGCGGGTTGACTCGGTCGAGAAAAACATGGTGGCGCCGAAGATCCTTTCAAAGGCCGCTACGATGCGACGGTACTCCTTGCCGCCCTTCGCCATTCCGAAGGTGTCAAGCATCTCGGCCGCCGACCGGAATCGAACCGCTTGACTCTTCTGCCTGACCGCCAGTGTCGCCAGGAAGATGAGAACCAGTCGATCCTGGCCGAAAGGAAGACCGAACTGGGGGTGGCCAGTGATCTGGAGGAGGAAGTTGCCGTTCCGCCGCTCGAATAGCAGTTGATCCGTCGGCGGTCGGCGGATGGGCAGGCCACATAGGATGAAGGGGCGAGAAGCAAACGCCAACGGCTGTCGGCCCTCCTCGCGGTTGGCGCGGACAAGGGCGATTCCCTCCACCTGTTTGAGCCGGTACCGGGAGACCAGCAGGTCCCTGTGGCTCTCCCGGAGTATAGCTTCAGCCTTTACCAGCACACCCTCACCTCACGTTTTCCGTTGCGTGAGGGGCTAAAGTGCCATCAGGTTGAGGAAGAAATTGGCAGGTCCGGCCTCGTTACTGCGATTACTGCGTTAAGCCCGGTTTTCGCTTTTCTCTAAGGTTCCAGGTGGTCAGGATTGCCGCCATGGTCGCATATGTTCTTTATTTGCGAATGATCGTCGGATTCCCAAGCTGGACGTCGTGGGTTCGAATCCCATCTCCCGCTCCATTTAGAATCAATCAGTTACAGTGATTTCGCGGCACCCAATTGGGTGCTTTTTCATGTAGGCTGGACGTCGGAACTTTAAGATGTTGATTCGATGGAGGTTATGACCGACGTCCAAAACGCAAACGGAGCAATCGGAGTAGAGAGGGTACTTTTCGTGTTTTCAATGACTTGGTGGGCCTGAAGCCCCGCAAAAACGTGCAAACAATCGCGGATAGGCTGGGCGTCCTTCGCCGCAGAACCGTCTGTTGGAATGGCATGATAAGGGCAGCGACAGTCCATGGGAAACGACGAACTGCTCACCGCGTTACTAGCCGAAAACCGGCGTTTGCGGGAGTTGCTGGTTCTCCATGGAATTCCGCCCGACCCACCAGAGATAGTCGCAGAGCCGCCCGAACCGGCGGCGCCGGCTCTTTCAGAAACAGAAAAGATCCGCATCTTTCGAAACCTGTTTCGGGGGCGGGAAGACGTCTACGCCGTTCGCTGGGAGCGGGCGGATGGCCGCAAGGGATACATGCCTCGGCCGGAACGGGATTGGCGGGCCTGCAACGCTGCCCCGCAAGCGGACAAACAGCGCGTTGACCGGGAGACGCGAAAGTACTTCCCACTCGATGACGAGGCGGTTCGCGCCCATCTTCAGGGAAAACTGACAATCGGGATCTACCCGCTCCTACAGGACGAAACCTGCGAGAAGTAAGGCGCGCCGGCGTATCGCGAGGTCTCCCGCTCCGGCAATGGCGGCCATGTATGGATCTTCTTTGAGCAGATTTGCTCCCATACACGATGGAAAACCGCCATCAGATCGGACTCGATTCCTACGGCCGGTTCTTCCCGAAGCAGGACACACTTCCCGAAGGCGGCTTCGGCAATCTGATCGGGACTCCCTCATAGCGGAAGCCGCGCAGCGAGGGCAAGAGCGTCTTCGTCAACACTCACCTCGAACCGGATCCGGACCAGTGGAGCTTTCTGCGGGGCGTCAAGCGCCTTCGACTGCCTGACCTCAAAACACTTGCGGCTGAGGCGCAAGAACAGGGAGACATCATTGCGGTCCGGATAAGCGCGACGGACGAAACCGATAGCCCGGATCCTTGGACCCTGCCGCCGTCACGAAGGCGTCCGGATAGGCCAATCGATGGCCCCTTCCCTGGCGAGGTTCATGTCTTTCGCGCCAATCCAGTATTCCTTAAGAAGCAGGGCCGGCCGGCTGCCAGGTTGAATCGACTCCTGCGGATTGCGGCATTTCAGAACCCCGAGTTTTACATAGCGCAGGCGATGCGCCTGCCGACGTTCGGCAAGCCCCGGGTGGTGTCGTGTGGCCAAGACCTTGCCCGGCACTGGGCGTTGCCGCGCGGCTGTATGCAGGAGGTCGCCACGTTACGCAAAGAGAACGGTACGCAGATGGTGACGCGGGACGAACGGTTCGTCGGGACTCCGCTTTCGTGCTTGTTTCAAGGAACGCTTCGTGTGTACCAGGCGGAGGCGGTGGACGCGACGATGCGGCATGATGAGGCTGTCGTCAGCGCGCCAACTGCATTCGCTAAGACGGCGGTCGCCGCGTGGTTGATTGCCGGTTGTGATGGAAGCAATACGGCCTTTCCATCCGCTATGGAAGACAGTTGGTGGCGGCAGAGCCCACGCAGCCACTTCTGTACTTTGCGCGGGGCGATCCACCACCTCGCTTGATCAGTATGCACGGCTATTTCGCCTGACTCTCCGGGAGCCTTACGCAAATGGTTGGACGACTTGTTCAATCTCGATCAGCACCCGTGGCCAGGCCGGACACTCCCAGGGGGCATAGTAAGCTCAAGGTATGATGTGGCTGCTGGGATGGTTGGTGGCGACGTTAGTGGTGGATGAGAGCCAAGGGACTTGGCAGGTGCGGGTGGGGCAGCGAGGGATGACGGTGGGATGCCGTCTTGAGAAAGGGGCGCGGGCAGCGGATGTGCGGTTTGTGTGGGATGAGAGGGGGGAGCGGCTCTTGTCCCGGACGGAGTCGGCCGGATGGGCGGGGCTGGGGGTGCGAAACGGGGTGGTGCTGCTCAGCGACGGGGAGCGGCAGCGGAGTTGGGCTTACGAGGGCGGAACGTTCCGGCGCGTCGCGGGCGGGGGCCGCCCAAAGAAGATGGCGCCGCCACCGCAGATTCGGTTGCGGCAGAGTAGCGTGCTCGAGTTCCGGAAGGCCCGGCCGGAAGCCGCCAAGCAGGGCGTGTTAACCATCGAAGAGCGCGTAGAAGCCTGGCAGCGGCTGAATGGACGGATTTGGTGGGCAAAGGGATTTTACGAAGGGGAGGGGTGGCAGGGCGTGGGCGGGTTTGGCTACTTCGACGAATGGACAGGGAGCGGCGGAGTTACGCGCCACGAGAGTTAGTCAATTGGTCGGTAGGGGCGATGCTGGTGGAGCGGGATGCGGTGTGGATGGCGTTGGTCAGTCATGGGGAGTGGGGCGACGGCGGGGGCGGGGTTTGGCGGTTCGACCGGATACGGGAGGAGATGGAACGCTTGGGCGGGGAGGGGAGGGGAGCATCGTCTGCGAGATGCAGCGGGTGGGGGATGATCTCGTGATGGCGACCGACTGGGGCGTGATGGTGTGGGACGGGGCGCGGATGCGGCGGTTTGCGGTGGACCACGAGGGCGAACTGCGGGAGGGGCGATAGCGCCCTCGCTCCGCCTGGTCCGCGGCTCCCCGCTTCGCGGCAGCCTTGTCGATTGGGGGGAAGGGAGCAGGACCTCGACGGCGTCCGCGGCGGATTCACCACCTTACCGTCGAACCCGCGCACGGGAGTTCGTGGCCTGGAATCGGCTGAAGAGCGAGCGGCCGTCTTGCCTACGGACGGGGACCGGGGAGGCCGGCTTCGGCCCGCCGGTACCACTCCAGCGCTTGGCGGAACAGGGCCAGCACCTCGGCCTTGTGCTCCGCGGTTTTGAAGCGGCCGCTTTTTTCGGTCCGGGCGATCAGCTTCTCCACCCACTCGCGGTAGAAGCGCACATCCTCGCGCACCCGCACGGGCCGCTCGCCGATGGTGACGTAGACGGGGCTCGTATGGGCCCAGGCCTGCGTATCGTTGACCACCAGGCGGTGGCGCGGACCCAGAGCGCGCAAGGCGATCCAGGCGCTTTCCCGAACCGGCAGCGTGGCTTCAAACGCAGCGCCGGACGGGAAGCGCCGCACCGGCTGGCCATTGACCATCAACTCAACCGCGTCGAGCGGGACCTGGCTCGTAACCTGGCCGCGGACCGTCAGCGAGAGCGGCCCGGCACCCCGAATCTCCTCGCCCGGCAGTTTTCCGTTGATCGTGAAGTTCACAATAGGGCCGTTTGAAGCAAACGAGCGCCCGCGGCGGAAGCCGTCGAGCCAGGCGGCGGAATCGAAGCGCTGGCCGCTATGAACATACACCCGGTTGCCGCCGGCGAGATAGTGGTCGGCCACGTTCGTAAAGGCGTCCGTGCCGGCCGAGACGGCCACGCGGAAGCCGCAGTTCAGGAGCCGGTACCACATCTCGGTCGTGGCCTTTTCGTCGTTATTGCTGAGTACATCCATCGCCGTCGGCTGGCCGAGGGCGAGATCGACGGGAAGCTCCTTGATGCTGGCTCTTTCAAAACTCGGCGTCATGCCGGGATGGGCGTAGCTGACCGCGCCGCCCTGGTCGAAGACCTGCTTGGCCAACGTATAGTTGGCAGGATAATCGTCCCAGTAGGGCGTGTCGCGGAAGCCATTATAGAAAGGCTCGACGAGCCGCTGCAGACCGAGGAAGCACATATGGCCGTAGGCGCTCGAGCGGTTTTCTTCGTTCCAGTGCAGGACGTGCTCGGCGGAGGAGAGCCGGTGCGGGCGGCCCTCAAAGTACTGGCGGTCGTGGATGAAGGCGCCCGACGAGTTGGCCACGGCGAGGTTGGCGTAGTTGAGATCCTCGCCCACCACCTGCAGCCGCACGTCGCGCGGCTCGATGACCTGATGGTGCGGCGCGGTGTAGTTAGCGTGGATATGAGTATCGCCGGACCACCAGCCCTGGGCGGATGGGTGCGCCCAGCGTTCGAGGCGCAGGGTGACCGCGGCCGGGGCGCCGGGGGTGAGCTGCAGCCGGCGCGTGGTGAGACGGTACTCGGGTCCGCGGGTAGCTTCGAGGAGCGTCTCGCCGGCGGGCATTTCGAGTTCAAACGAATCTTCGGCGTGGAAGAAGTAGTCGGCGCTCATGGCCATGATGCGGGCCGAGGCGCCGCGCGGCGCGTAGGCGAGGCCGTCCGCGCCGGTGAGGTAGACGCGCGCGACGGCCGGGCGGCCGCGTTCGTCTTCCAGGCGAACGCGGAGCGGGACGAGCGGGCGGATGTCGAAGTGCACCGGCGCGGCGAGTTCGCCGCCGGCGTGGCGCAGGGTGAGCCGGCCGGTGGTGGGGCCCAGGCTGGTTTCGACGGCGCGGAGCAGGACCGGGACGGTGGCGCCGGCGGGGACGGTGATGTCCGGGGCCGCGCTTTCCATGGTGGCGCCGGCGTAGTGCGCCTCGAGGACCAGTTCGCGCGCATCGCGGTTGCGAATCAGCACGGGCAGCGTGAAGGTGCGCATGGAGCCGGCGACGAAGCGGGTAACGGGGGCGGCTGTCCAGGTGAGGGCGCCGTTCGCGAACTCCGCGCGAAAGATGTCGGGGGTGGCGACGGCCTGCGGGTCGCGGACGCGGAAGGTGAAGCGGTCGCGGAGTTCGACGAGGGCGGGGGCGTTGGCGCGGCGGCGGAGCAGCAGGCGGGCGAGATCGCCGAAGCCGACCTCGCCTTCGGCGTCGAACTGCAGCAGGCCGTTGTGATTGACCCAAAACGACAGATCCTCCTGCCCGTAGCGGGAGAGCGAGACGGCGGCCTGCCCGGCGGCGGGCTGCCGCGTGGCGAGACCGGCGACGAAGAGAAGCAACAGCGCGGCGCCGGCGAGGACGCCGCGGAGCAGGAGCGGGGAGCGCGGGTGCGCGGGAGAGGGCAAGGGAGGTGCCTCCGAGGGGTTAGGGGTTGACGACGGAGCCGGCGAGGGCGCGGTCGAATGGGTAAGGGTTGCCGGTGGCGCTGGGCGGAATGGGGTGTCTGTCGGCAAGCGTTTCGTTGCTGTCGATGCCGAGGCCGGGCTTGCCGGGGCATAGCGGTAGCCCCGGCGGAACTCGGCGGTGCAGGGGAGAGCTTCGTTCCCCGGGGGCGGGAGGTGGTTTTCGGGTGGCACGTCCGGGTTATGGTTTGACGACGGCGCCGTCGAGAGCGCGGTCGAGCCGGTAGGGGTTCCCGGTGGCGCTGGGCGGAATGGGGTATTTGGCGGCGAGCGTCTCGTTGACGTCGATGCCGAGGCCGGGCTTACCGTTGCCGTAGAGATAGCCCCGGCGGATTTCGGCGGTGCCGGGAAGGACCTCGTAGACCGAGGGCGGGAAGTGGTTTTCTTCCTGGATGCCAAAGGCGGGGCTGGAGATATCGACGTGGTAAGCGGCGAGCTGATTGACGGGGTCGTTGTCGCCGCCTTCCTGAAAGGCGGTTTTGCAGCCGAAGACTTCGCACAGGTGGGCGAGCTTCTTAGCCGGGGTGATGCCCCCGATGGCGCAGACGCGGCAGCGGACGAAGTCGATGAGCCGCTTGGAGATGAGCGGGTAGTATTCGTAGGGGTGGGTGAAGAGTTCACCGACGGCCTGGGGCGTGGTGCAAATCTTGCGGATGTGCTGGTACCACTCGAGGTTTTCGGGGGCCAGGACGTCTTCGACGAAGAACATTTGCAGCGGCTGCAGGCGGCGGCAGAACTCGGCGGAGTTCATGCCGCTGAGGTGGGAGTGGACGTCGTGGCAGAGTTTGGGGCCGAAACCGACCTTGGCGCGAACCTGCTCGAAGTTGCGGGTGACGGTATCGACGTAGACCTCTTCGTCGAAGGCGGGCTCGTTGCGGGCTCCTTCGGGGCGGGAGCCCTCCCCCGGGGGGAGAAAGCCGCCGCCGCCGTAGTTGCCGAACTGGACGCGGATGTGGCGGTAGCCGGAGGCCCAGGATTTCTGGACGTTTTCGGCGGCCTCGGCGGCGTCGCGGCCGCTGATGTGGTCGTAGCAGGGCACGGCGTCGCGCACCTTGCCGCCGAGGAGTTCGTAGACGGGCATATTGGCGCGCTTGCCTTTGATATCCCAGAGGGCGATGTCCATGGCGGCGAGGACGTTGTTGTTGACGGGGCCGTTGCGCCAGTAGGTTTTCAGGTGGGAGCTTTGCCAGAGGTCTTCGATCTGGTCCGGGTCTTTGCCGATGAGCCAGGGTTTGAGGTGCTTTTCAAGGGCGGTGATGACGGCGTCGGTTTGGAAGGCGTTGTTGGCGGTGCCGATGCCGTAGAGGCCGGGTTCGGAGGTGATGATCTTCAGGAACACCCAGCGGTAGCGGGCGCCGGCCGAAGTGGGGATGATCTTGACGTCCTTGATGGTGAGGCGCGGCAGGGCGCGGAGGGCGGGGACGGCGAATAAGGATTGAAGTAGCGCGCGACGATGCATCGCTTAGTTATATCTCGGCGCGTTCTATCTCGGCGCGGGGGGCAGGTGGCTGTTCACCCAATCGAGGTGGCGCTGCATGAGGTCGGCGAGGAACTTCGGCTCCTGGGGACCGTGCGGGGTGCGGGGGTAGACAACCATCTGCACTTCGACGCCCTGGCGTTTGAGGGCGTTGTAGAACTCGTAGCCCTGGGAGATGGGGACGCGGTCGTCGGCTTCGCCGTGGAGGATGAGCGAAGGGGTTTTGACGCCTTTGACGAAGGCCATGGGCGAGTGGGCGCGGTAGCGTTCGAAGAGCTCCCAGGGTTCGCCGCCGAAGTAGTCGGGGAGGAAGTTGGGGATGTCGGCGGTGCCGGTGAAGCTCCAAAGGTTGGTGACGGGGGCGCCGATGGCGGCGGCGCGGAAGCGGTGGTTATGAGTGACGATCCAACTGGTCATGAAGCCGCCGTAGCTCCAGCCCATGACGAAGAGGCGGGCGGGGTCGGCGACGCCGGTGGCGATGAGGTGGTCGACGCCGGCCATGATGTCCTGGTAGTCTTTGCCGCCCCAGTCGTTGTGGTTGGCGAAGCGGAAGGCTTTGCCGTAGCCGCCGGAGCCGCGGGGGTTGGGCCGAAGGATGGCGAAGCCGCGGCTGGCGAAGGTGGCGAGCGGATAGATGCCGGGCTTGCCGGTGAAGACTTCGGAGAAGTAGTTGGCCGGGCCGCCGTGGATATTGAGGATGAGCGGGACGGGGGCGCCGGGGCGGTGGTTGGCGGGAAGGGTGAGCAGCCCTTCGATGCTCTGGCCGTCGGGGGAGTTCCACGCGATGGCGCGGGTTTCCGAGACCGGCGGCAGGCCGGGGTTGGCGCGGCTGACCTGGACGGGCTGGCCGCCGGGGAGACGGGCGAGGAAGGCTTCGGCGGCCTCGGTGGAGGACTCGCGGGCGAAGCCCCAGAACTCGCCGGTGGCGTTCAGGTGAGCGGCGGGGCCGTAGCCGGCGAAGAAGGTGCCCTGGCGGGGTTCGTAGACGAGGCGCGGGGGACCGTCGAGGGGCATGGCGTAGAGGGCGGAGCGGGTGCGCTTCATTTCGGCGAAGTAGAGATGGGCCGAGGCGGCGTCCCAGCCGAGGAGGGAGGGGCGCTCTTCGGGGGAGAGGGGAAGGGGGCGGAGAGTGCCGTCGGCGCGGTGGAAGAGGGCGAGGCGGGCTTCGCCGGGCCAGACGGCGCGGGGGCCGGTTTGGACGAAGGCGATGTAGCGGCCATCGGGAGAGTAGTAGGGACGGCTTTCCGAGGCCGGGGTGGCGGCGATGGAGCGGATCGCACCGGTGGCAACGTCGACTTCGGCGAGATCGGACTGGCTCCAGGAGTCGGCGCCGGGGGTGGGCCAGTGTTCGAAGACGAGGGAGCGGGAGTCGCGGGCCCAGTCGAGGGAGGCGGTATGGCGGGGGAGGGTGGTGAGGCGGCGGGGGACGGCGGGCGAGTCCTGGACGGTGAGGAGCCAGAGGGTGTGGTTGCGGGGGTTGGCGTCGATGACGCGGAAGTCCAGCTTCTGCCGGCGGCGGCGGGCTTCGTCGGGGTCGTCGGGGAGGCCGGCGAAGCCTTCCTCGCCCGTCTCCCCGGCGGCCAGCCCGTCCAGGTCAGCCGCGCCAACCCCGGCCTGCCGCCGGTCTCGGAAA
>JADCJL010000125.1 GCA_020247055.1 Acidobacteriaceae bacterium
CTCCAGTTCAGGCTATGGACTCAGTCGTGTGTGCGCAAAGTTGGAGATCCAGTTCCAACACCATGATGCGGTGGAGGATGCGCGAGCGGCTGGCGAAATCGTCCTCAGAGCGATGGAGGCGAAAGGGTGGGATCTGGATGGTTGCTTCAAGCGCATTGGACAACCGATCAATCTGAGCGTTCCTCACGGGGATCAAGCTCTTCGCATTGCCGGAAATCCGGACGGTCCACTTGCCGGAGAAGTGGTCGTTTTCACAGGTAGCTTTTCACTTACGAAGCGCGAGCTTGGACAATTCGCCGCGGTCATGGGTTGCAGCGTCGCCCCGAACGTAACGCTCGACACCACCATCCTGGTTGTGGGCGAGCAGGACCCAGACAAACTCAGGGGAAAAGACAAGAGCAGCAAGCACATCAAGGCGGAGAAGTTGGCCCAGTCAGGACAAGGTATCCGCATTATTCGGGAGTCAGACTTTCGCGCAATGGTTGGAATGACTGAAGAGGACTCAGTGAATGCTTGAATCGCTGACGCCGGAGGACATAGAGCCAGAGGCAATGCCCGCCATTGTCACCCTGCTCAACGAGCCTCGCCTACGAGTCGCCTTCTCGTCGCCGAAGGAGGACTACCGGATCGAGTACACGACGACCATTCAACGCGATCGAGTGACGAAGGCAGAAAGACTCAATCGCGTGTGCCGACTTCACGATGAACTTCGTGGCGGCATCATGGTTGACCCTTGGGGACCTTTTGAGTTGGAGAAGCAGGCGCGCATTGTTTCCAACCTTCTACGGTTCACGGATTACCGGATCACCGAAGCATCCAAAGGGTGGAAGGCTGTCTGCGGAAAATGCGGAACAGAATCGATCTTCGAGGTATGGCAGACGGTCCCGAAGGCCTGCAAGGGATCTGGGACGAAGAAGTGCGGCGCGACTTTCAAACCGACAGATGTTGTCGAGATGCTAATTCCGGTCGACGGCTTTCCTTCGGCTTCGAGTGGCATCGATGAAGCATCGTAGATCGACTTTCTGGCCGTGTAACCCGATGAGCCGTAAGCGCAACTCGTTGCGATTACTCCAGCCCTTTCAACTTGTCTTCCTTTCGCGCGCGCTGCACTCTCGCGGCGGCTGCGGCTTTGCGTAGCTCATCGAACTCCGACAAGTATTGAGTGCCGATCTTCTTCCCCATGTCCGAGTCGGAATCGATCTGTAGGCCGACATGCACCTTGTGCTGCTCTCCCGCCTTTGAAGGCTTGAACCAGACTACGGTCAACACGAACTTACCCGCACACAGGAGCTTCAGGCTCTCGTCCAATTAGCCCTTCGTCGGCTGACAGTTCTTTCCGTGAACCGTGTTCAATAGGTCTGTGTACTGCGCGGCAAACCGCTTCGCGTCTCCTTCTTTGTCGAACTCCCGGACGCCGTAGATGTTCCCAATAGTCAGGGTCTTCGGAGTTACGATTAGCTCGACCCGCGTGAAGTCTTCGCTCTTCACGGGCTTGTCCGCAACTATTGCCACGGACTCCATTCCGAATGTGTAGCCGCGGGTTTGCTCAGTTGCGACGTAGCGGGTTCCGAGGCGATAGCCGAAGAGGTCCCCATCTTGAACGCCCGCCGCTGCAACGGAGCAGCTAATCAAGGGAACCATCAAGAGAACTCGCTTGGTCATTGGTCATTCCCACGAATTGCGCGCCGCGACAGAAATCGGGACGACTTCCACCGCCCCTGCACCCTCCCCGCCTGCCGCCCGGCACACCACATCCTTGCCAGCTTCACGGCGTCGGGCACTGATCGTCTGGCTGTAGCCAGAGCCGTTGATTCCGGGTCCACGGGTAGTTCGTCCACCTCAACTTCAATCGCTGCTCCACTCGCTGCAACTGAGAGTCAGAGAACCTGAAGACGACTGGGATGTATTGCGGGACGTACGGATACTCCTTCGACTTGATTTGCGGTGCCCACTCGTCGGACTCCATTATCAAGATCCGCTGCCGCACATTGCCGGAGGACTCGAAAGCCTCGACCAGCGGCAATGGGTAATCCGTATCGTCATCCGTGGAGGGCGCGCAGCCCGGTCCGATGCCACAAATTGTCACGCTGACGTCGTAGGCCGGTCCTCCAGAGTTAAGGAGCACCACGTCGAAGATGATGAATCGCTTGCCATCGCCAAGAACCTTCAGCCCTGACCACTTCACAGTCGAGCCGATGAACGAAGGGGAGACCGCCCCACCGAGAGCCTGTATCTGCCGCTTTGAAGCTTCCGCTTGGTCTGCCAGACGGTCGACCGCAAGTCCCGTCAAGCGTGCAATCTCCAACGCCTCCGCGCTGGTTGCCTTTGCCTGCCGAACCAAATAGATCAACGTCCCGACTGTCGCGATCCCTCCGACCCACGTTCCCAATCCGCTGAACCACTCTGCCTCATTATCGGTCCCAACCGTGAGCACGCCGGTCTGGATGAGATAAGTGACGCCCGCTGCAACCGTGATCGCCACGACCGCGATGAGGAGCGCGGCGTTCACAAGACTGAAGGACGAGGCGGATCGCGGACTGGCGTTGCTCGTCGGTCGGGAGACGGGGTTGGGCATGGTCGTCTACATGCGTGGGCGTTCCCGTTAGCGTAGCCGGAGCGCGAGAATTGGGCTGCGTGAAGGGAGCGCCGAGAACCGTTCAGTTCCCCCAAGGGATCCGCTCAGTTCCCGGCAGGTACCCGCGAGTCATTTCTCAGGGAGCTGAAGGGGTCCCCCTCGTTTCCGCCGCAGATTTTCGAGAGGGCATCCGCTTGGTCGGGACGCCCGCGTTTCCCCCCCGGTACCCCCTTCGCGTTTCGTGCCAACCGGCCCCACAGTCGCGCCCTCGTCCCCGCCGAGCGTCCATCCAGGCCCCGAGCGGCGACCGCCACAGGAGCGATGCGTAGCCCGCCCGGTCTCGGACGATGCGAGGGACGTAGACCGGGTGCCGTAGGCCATCAGTCACAGCGCGCCCAGACTGGTCCGAAAGGGGTCACTTTCAGACCACCCGACGTACCGTCTTGGAGGTGGTCCGAAAGATAGCCATTGACGAGATCCGACCATCGATGAAAGATGACCACACTTCCCGACCACCGATGACGACCATGAACGCGACCATTTCCGGCTCCCGCATCTACGGCTACGGCCGGGTCTCGACGAACGAGCAGACTGCCGACAACCAGCGCATGGAGATCGAGGCAGCCGGCTACGCCCTCACCCCTCGACGTTGGTTCGCCGATGCGATCTCGGGCCGCGTCCACGCCTCGCAGCGTCCACAGTTCGCGAAGCTTCTCGAACGGCTTGAAGAGGGCGACACGCTGGTCGTCTCGAAGCTCGACCGCCTCGGCCGCGACTCCATCGACGTTGAGCAGACTCTCCAGCGGCTCGAAGGGATGGGCGTCTCGGTCGTCGTGCTTCAGTTGGGCAAGTCCGACCTGACCAGCACCGCCGGCAAGCTCATCCGCAAGATCCTCGGTGCAGTCGCGGACATGGAGCGGGATCTAATCGTCGAACGCACGCAGGCCGGACAGGCCCGCGCGAGAGCCGAGGGGAAGCACATGGGCCGTCCGTCGAAGCTAACGGATCAGCAACGCGAAGAGCTTCGGAGCCGGCGCAAGGCTGGCGAGTCGATTGGGGTACTCGCGGAGGCCTACGGGATCGGCCGGGCGACCGTGGTGAACGCTTGTAGGGATCGCGCGGGGACGTGAGCAGCGGCATGGAGCGCTCGAAGGGGTCCGAGTTCTCGCCCCTCCCTCGCCCCCTGCCATTCAGAACCCCATTCGGATCACAACAACGGCCACGCAGGCAACAAGAGCCGCTGCACTGAGGTCGACCGCGAACCTGTCGATGCTACGTTCCTTGACGCCCCCGTCATCTCCAAAGACGAACTCCTGAAGCACCCCGGACAGCACCATCCCGAGGGCAGCGAGAAGCCACAAGCCGATGAGGTGGCCGATGATCCCCACGAGGAGATCCCAAGGGTCCCTCCAGATGTGGTGACCATACTGCACCTTCCATCGGGTTGCCGCCGACACGAAGGCAGCGAACAAGGTCACCAGGAACAAGCGACGACCGTAGATGGCTCGAAGTCCGTTAATCGCATCCATAGGCAGGGCGGTTGTGATGGGCGCGCTACCGTCGCACGGATCAACAGTCGACGTTGGCCAGCATTTCACGCGGGGGGACTGCCTCCTGCATCCGGCTCGCCAGAAGGGGTCCTCTCAGACCCCAGCAGGCCCTTCTCAGGCTACCCACGTAGCCCCCTGTCGGCACTGCGAGCTTCCGGGCGGACCCCTTCAACAGCGAGAGGCATCCGACCGACCTCGGGTGTCCAAGCTCAGGTCCGCGACGGGAAGGCTGGGGGGTTCAGAGGGGACCTTGAAGTGCCTCTCTGCGGGCGCGACCAAGCTCGGCCGCAAGTCGTTGAACTGGCAGGCGAACTTGCCTTCGATGGGGGGTTCTACCTGACTGTCGGAGCAAGGGACGCCTCGCTCGACATCAACAAGTCGAAGGTATTCGTATCGTTCTGGAAGAAAGGGCGCGACCAAGACCGCTCACAGAACCCCCAGTCGACCCCCAAGGAACCCCACCCGGAACACGACCAGTCCCGAACGATCGCAAGTCGTTGAATCGCCGCGAGACTTGTCGATTGGGGATAGGTTCCGACTGGCTTCGGGATAGACGGATGCAGCAGCACGGCACCCGCAAGTCGGGGGTATTCCCGTTCTTCTGGAGGAGAGGACGGTCACCAAGGTTTCCCCTGTCCGTCGTCCTCGTCCTCCAGCACATGGGTAAGTGGGGTCACCACCCTCCGGGATCCTCTCCTTAGTACCCGCCCGACTTACCGCTCGGCCCCGACCGGCTCCCCTCTCGACCCTTCCCGCCGCCGTTCGTCCCCTACCCGGTGCCTCGACGGTAAGTAGGGTCACCACCCCCCGGAACCTCTTCCTTAGTGCCCGCCCGACTTACCACGGGCAGGGGCACCCATTGGCACGACCCCCCATTCCGCCCTCGACCAAGGAGTCCACGACCACCATGACCAACAAGCACGGGATCAGTCCTCTGTCTCCTGCCCAACTTGCCGTCGCCAAGCTCGCCTGCGACTTCACCGTCAGGCACCTCCAAGCCCACCGCACGGACCCCGGCAGGATCCAGACAGCTTCCCTCTTCGGCCTTCAGAAAGTCATGGTCGAGATGGCCTTTGGGTACATCCCGACCCGTACCTTCGTTTCCCTTCCTGCGGGTTTCGGCAAGACCTCCGCAGTCGCAGGGCTGGTCGTGGCTCTCCATGCCCTCCGAGAAGCCCTCCCGGCCACCGTATCGGTCCTCGTCGCAGCCGAGAAGGTCGAGGCTCTCTGCACGCTGAAGCGCGACATCGTCGAACTGGCAACCCGAGAAGGACACCTCGAAGGACTCGTCGAGCGTCTCGGTCTCGAACATTCGTACGGCTCCAAGGCGAGCGAGCCGCCCACCGAGTCCAATGAGACCCGACCGTTCCTTCTCGCCACTCACGCGCGCCTCGCAGGGTCACGCGGGACCTTGGAGAAGCTCAACGTCTTCCGAGAGGGACTCGCGACCCGCAGCAGGGACCTGGTCGTGTGGGACGAGAAGCTCGAAGTGGGTTCCGTGGCGGCCTTCGACTACCGGATCCTGTCCTCGAGCCTCGCTGCCACCATCGAAGGACTGACCTTCGAGGACCCTGCCCTGCACGAAGCCTGTGTATGGGCACAGGAAGCGAAGGAGACCATCAACCAAGCAGCGAAGCAGGACGCGGCAGAGGGTGCGGTCGCGTGCCTGCCACCAATGGACGAAGCGAAGCGGCTCAGAGTCTCCGAGGCCTTGAAGGGCACCGTCGGGGAATCCGTTGTCCGCTCCCTGCTGCCGATGGCCGGCGGGCTGGTCCGAGTGAACCCTCGGAAGAACGCTTCGGGCTGTTCAGGGGGCGTCGTGAAGTTCATCGCGACCATCCCTGACGAACTGAAGCGGCTGGTCGTGCTGGACGCATCGGCAGAGGTGAGCCGGCTGTATGCGGCCGACCAACGGATCGTGAACTGGACGGCGCTCCCCGGCATGAAGGGGTTGGCCTCCGAGGTCGACTTCACGCGCCTGAAGGACTACTCCCCGGTCGAGATCCGATTCATGCAGCGAGGGGGCGGCTACAGCACCGTGCAGGCCGATGCGAAATCCGACGCGACCCTCGTCCGGGACGTGGTCGAGGTCCTGAAGGGTTTGCCCGAGGGCGAAGCGGCCCTGCTGTTCACCTACAAGCCCCGCGACCGGGACGACATCGACCTCACCGAGACCTTCAAGGCAGCCATGAAGAAGGCCGGTATCGATCCCGATGAAACCGTGCCCTTCGAGCGCCAACGCCCCGACGGCTCGGTCGTGGTCGAGCGTCGCCCCCGCTTCCCGATTGCGACGTGGGGACAGGAGACCTCATCGAACGAGTGGGTCCACTGCAAGCACGTTCTGCTGCCCGGAGTCCTGCGGATGCCCTTCGGAGTCACCTTCGGCCAATACCTCGCTGCCCGTGATGACCTCGCCGCTGCGTATCCCAAGGCGGTCGAGGAAGACGTGGTCCGCGGGCAACTGGCAGGCGCGATCTACCAAGCGGCCTCGCGAGGTTCCTGTCGGTCCACTACGGCTGACGGCAAGGCTCGCCCGATGACGCTGTACCTGGTCGACAAGGACGCAGGGCTGCGTGCCGAGGTCTCGAAGCTCATGCCCGGTGCCCGGTGGGTCGAATGGGAAGGCGAATACCGCAAGCCCAAGTCCTCGGCCCGCCCGAAGATCGAGTCCGAGGCCGACCGTGCATTTGTCCGCGTTCTTCAGTACCTCGAAGGACGGTCGAAACACGTCACGTCAATGTCGACGAAGGCACTGTGGCAGAAGGTCGACCCGTCGCACACAGTGTCCCGAGATGTCCGTCTTCGAGTCATCGAACGGTTCAACGTGGTCACCGAAGGATGGGTCCGGGTCGAGCGTTCGCTTGTCCGAGCCGAGGCGTTGCCCGCCCTCGAAGCAGAAGAGATCGACTGTGCCTTCGCGGATGCCGTCGAGGCCCCGACCGCGTCCCCATGGGACTTCTGACTCCTCCAGACGCCCCCTGAAGCGGCCACCAAGAGCCGCCCCCCCCTTCCCGCCATCAACCCCAAGGAGTACCCCTCCATGCAA
>JADCJL010000126.1 GCA_020247055.1 Acidobacteriaceae bacterium
AGCGGAACGAGGTCATCCGACCGCCGACGTTGACGTGCGAGCCGCGCGTGAGGTGCTCCGCGTGGGCTTCGGCGGCCGGCCCCCAGGCGATCCAGCGGATCGAGGTCGTCTTCTCTTTGCGTTGCGCGCCGCTGCCGCGCACGGTGTTGCTGATTGCGACGAACGTCGCCTTGGCGCGCTGCTCCGCGCCGACGGTCACGTATTCGAGCTTCGGGGCGTCGGCAAGGTGGGCGTCGGCCTGCTGGATCTGGACTGCGGACATGTGAATCTCCCGTGGATGGGTTGAACGAGGGAACTGCTCCCGAGCGGCCACCCGCCGCTCGATTGCGGTGCGAGTGATCCTCTCGTTGGCAACTCCTCGCTCCCCCTTGGGGGACGGGAGGGGGGAGAGCCCCTTCCCTCACGGGAAGGGGTTGGGGATAGGTGGGGGGCGTGAAAAGCGTCGACGAGCCGCGGTGCGCTGCGGCTCGTCTGTGATCCCCCCGAAGTCCCCCTCACAAAAAGTGCGGGGGTTCGGGGGGATCGCGGACGAACGCCTGCCGCGCGCACTGCGGCGAGTCGGCGCTTGGAACGCATCGTTCGACGACTGCCCGGGGACAAGTGGAGCGCGAGCGCAACGCAGGCGCCGACGCAGGCGTCCCATCCGGGCGGCGATTGACGCCGGGGGCGTGACAGGCCCCGTCAGGGGCGCAGTCCGTTAGGACCTGGCGCGCGCCCGGCCGCCGTACGGGTGATCCTCGGTAGCTACCCCGAGATAAGTCCGTGCCGTGGCAACATTACCGACGCCATAAGCCTCAGGGCTGTCTCGAATGAGGTAGGAAGGCCGAGCCGCTGATTTCACGGCGCCTAGTTGAATGCTGCTTCTCAGAACTTCAGAAGCCGGGATCCGAGATGGACCAACACGTAGAGAACTTCATTCGCGACTTCCTTAAGGAAATTCGCGAAGGCAGCGCAGCAGTCTTCGCCGGTGCAGGCTTGTCGACCGCGGCGGGCTTCGTCAACTGGCAGGAACTTGTGCGTCCCTTAGCCGACGAACTCGGGCTCGATGTAGAGAAGGAAAGCGACCTCGTGGCGCTCGCTCAATATCACTACAACGAAAACGGTCAGCAGCGTCACAAGATCAACCAGCTGATCATTGACAAGCTCACCGTGGGGGCAGGACCGACCGCGAACCATAGAATTCTCGCTAGGCTTCCGATCAATACCTACTGGACTACCAACTACGACCAATTGGTCGAGACCGCATTGCGTGACGCCGGCAAGATTCCCGACGTCAAGCACGTTGTCCCCCAGCTCGCGACGACCAGGGCAAGGCGTGATGCCGTCATCTACAAGATGCACGGCGACGTCGACCATCCGCATGAAGCGGTACTGATCAAGGATGACTACGAGCGCTACCACCGGGATCGAGGTGCATTCATCAATGCGCTCACGGGTGATCTTGTCTCGAAGACTTTCCTATTCTTGGGCTTCAGTTTCACCGACCCCAATCTTGATTACATCCTGAGTCGCGTGCGCGTCGCATTTCAGGAGAACCAGCGCCGTCACTTCTGCATCTTCAGGCGTAGGGAAAAGTACGACGGGGAATCAGATGCGGACTTCAGTCACGCTGCCACACGGCAGAGGCTGGCGATTGAAGATTTGAAGCGGTTCAACATCAAGACGCTGCTTGTCGACGACTATGCTCAGGTCACGGAGATCCTTCAACGGATAGAGCGGCAATACAGGCAGAGAACGATCTTCGTATCCGGTAGCGCCGATTCGTTCACGCCATGGACAAAGCAGGCTGTCGACGAGTTCGTACGTGACTTGAGCAGGGCTTTGGTAAAGAAGGGTCTGCGGTTAGTTACGGGCGTTGGCGCCGGCATCGGGGATGCGGTCATCTCGGGAGCGCTCGAGCAGGTGCATCACGTGAAAGACCTGCATATCGACGACGCGCTTCTGATGCGCCCGTTTCCGCGCCTGATTGCGGATCCTTCAGAGCGTAGTCGCGTCTGGGATGCATATCGCCAAGAGATGATCTCTTCAGCGGGGATCGCGCTGTTCCTACTGGGAAACAAGCTTGTCGACGGTGCGCTCGTTCATTCCGACGGCGTTGCTCGCGAGTTCGACATTGCGCTCGAAAGGGGCCTGGCAGTGGTACCTGTCGGGGGAACTGGGTACATGGCTCGGGCGCTTTGGGAGAGAGTGAACGCATCTCTCGATCACTACTATCCGGGCGCCAGTGCCGACTTTCGCGACAAGTTCATCCGTCTTGGTGATTCTGCGGATGAGCCGAGCCATCTGATTTCTCGCGTGCTTGATATTGTTACGCTCATCGAACAGGAGTAGCCAGCATGGCTAGAAAAGTCTTCTTCAGCTTTCACTACGATCGAGATATTCGGCGTGTGGTCCAAGTCAGGAACTCGTGGGTTGTTCGCTCGGAAAAGGAGACGCAGACATTTCTGGACAAGGCTGAGTGGGAATCGATTCGCAGGACTGGCAAAGCCGCAGTTGAGAAGTGGATCGAGGAGCAGCTCAGCGGCACTTCCGTGACGGTGGTGCTTATTGGTAGCGAAACCTATGACCGCGAATGGGTTCGGCACGAGATCAAGCGCAGCTACGAGCTTGGGAAGGGGCTGCTTGGAATCTACATTCACAACGTCAAGGACCCGCAGCTTGGGGCCGATACGCAAGGCCGGAATCCATTCGACTACTGGACGATCGAACGCGATGGTCGGAAGGTCCCGTTTTCGCGGCTCTATCGGACGTATGACTGGGTCAATGACGATGGGTACAAGAACCTCGCTTCGTGGATCGAACAGGCGGCTAAGGATGCAGGGCGCTAGCACTGCTTGAGGTTCTCATGCCAATCTCAATCGACACGATCCGACAGGCTGCCGCCCGCGGGAATACCTTCGCAAAGGCTGCAACAAGTGTGACTGCGGCCAAGGCCCTCGGAATGCAGACG
>JADCJL010000127.1 GCA_020247055.1 Acidobacteriaceae bacterium
CGGGCAGAAAGTACCATCAGCGCCGGACCAAATCCCGGCACTCGCTGCGGCTGCTGATACTCCTCCACAATCACATGGGCGTTCACGCCGCCAAACCCAAAGCTACTGACGCCGGCCCGCCGCGGCCCCTCCCAGGCCTGCGCCTCCCGTACCAGGTACAGCGGCGACCCGCTGAAATCGATGTACGGATTCTGTTCGTCACAATGCAGCGTCGGCGCCAGAGTCCGATGCTGCATCTGCAGCAGCACCTTGATCAACCCGGCCACCCCGGCCGCCAGCTCCAGGTGGCCGATATTCGTCTTCACCGAGCCCAATGCACAGCGGCCGCCGCCCTTCTGGAACAGCGACTTCAGCGCATTCACCTCCACCGGATCGCCCAAGGCCGTTCCCGTGCCGTGCGCTTCAATGCAGGTGACAGTGGACGGATCCACGCCCGCCCGTTGATAGGCGGTCTTCAGCAGATCGGATTGCGCCGCGGTGTTCGGAGCCGTCAGCGAGTTCGCCCGGCCGCCATGATTCACCGCCGTTCCGCGCACAATCGCGTAGATCGAATTGCCGTCGCGCTCTGCCTGGGAAAGCCGCTTCAGCACCAGCATGCCAACGCCCTCACCTCGCACATAGCCGTTGGCGCCCGCGGAGAACGTCTTGCAGCGGCCATCGGGCGACAGCATGCCCGCCTGCGAAAACAGAATGTGCGCCTCTGGCGTCACCATCGTGTTGATGCCGCCCACAACAGCCATCTCACAATCACCGGACCGCATCGCCTGCACCGCGCGATGAATCGCGACCAGCGAACTGGAGCACGCTGTTTCCACCGGCTCGCTCGGGCCATGCCAATCAAAGAAGTAGCTCGCCCGATTAGGGCCAACGGATGGCACCGCGCCAGTTGCCGCATACGACTCGCCGCCAGCGTCCGCCGCCGTCGTCCGACTGCTCATCGACGTCCCCACGAAGATGCCGATGGCACGTCCTGCCAGTTGACGCGGCGCGTGACCCGCATCCTCGAGCGCCTTCCAAACATGCATCAAAAGCAGTCGCTGCTGCGGATCCATCCATGACGCTTCGCGCGGCGAGATCCCGAAGAACAGCGGGTCAAAGTCGAATATGCCATCGGCGAACCCGCCCCACCGGACGTTCGTCTTGCCCGGTTCCTGCTTCGGATCACCGTAGATTGCGCGCCAATCCCAACGGTCCGCCGGGACCTCCCTGATGCAATCCCGGCCCTCCTTCAGATTCCTCCAAAAGCTCTCGGCATCAGGCGCCATCGGGAAATGACAACTCATCCCCACAATGGCAATGGGATCTTCGTTCTCCTCAACTGGCTTGGACTTCGAAGCAACCGGCGCCGGGACGCTACGCTCGCCAATGTGGCTCGCGAGACGCTCCAGCGTTGCGAACTCAAAGAAATCTGCCGGCGTCAACGAAAGGCCAAGTTCGGAGTTCACCTTCGACGCGAACGCCGTCATCGTGATCGAGTCAAAGCCAAACTCCCCAAGCTCGACATCCGTCTCAATTACGGAAGCATCCACTTCAAGCACCTTCGCCGCGATTCGGACCAACTCCGCCAGCGTACTCACTTGGGACGTTTTTTCCACTGGCGCACTACGCACCGCCAATCCTTCGAGACGTACGCAAACCAAGCCGTCCGGCTGGCAAACATCGACTTGGTACGCACTCGCCGACTCCCGCCGCGCCACCGCCCACATCGTGCGGGCGTTCGCTTCGGCGAAGATCTGCACGCGCCGCGCCGCATAAGGTAGCGCCAATGAGGACGGGTCGCCTGGCAGCCCAATCAGCGTTTGCAGCGCGCCATCGAGAAGCGACGGATGCAGCACGAACGCGCTATCACCTGTCCCCTCCGGCATGCGGAGTTCGGCGATGGCAAAGTCACTTCCGGCAAACAAACCATGAAGCGCACGCTGCGCCGGTCCGTACTGCAATCCGAGGGACGCAAATCTTTCATAGGACTCCCCAACCGCAATCGCCCTCGACGCCTGGCGCCGTAGAAGATCCAAATCAACGCGAGGCGCTTCCAAGCTAACCGCGACAGCACTGCCCATGCTGTGAACGGCACTGCTCCGCAATTCGTACGCGAAAGATCCATCCGGCGACGCGCTCGTGCTGACCGACAAATGAATCGCGTGGCCACTCACCGCCACCGGCCGCAGCCATGTATGCTGCCGCAACTCGAGGGCGCGCCCGTGCCAGCCCCCTGCGCGGACGACCGCGTCCCGCACCATCTCCAGGTGCATCACGCCGGGCAACACCGGTTGCTGACCCACCACATGGTCGCGAATAAACCACTCATCGCCCTGAATCACGCTACCCGGAAGGGGCGGAGTTGCTTGCTCCACCCAATACCGTGTCGTCGCAAACGGATAGCCGGGCAATGCCGCCCGACGCGGCGGAGCACTGCCATACAACGATCGCCACGCGAACGGAAAGCCACGCACCCATAAGCTCAAAAGCGCATCATGCTTGCCTCGCTGCGGCAACGTCCCCAGCGTCCGTAACACCTCCTCATCAGACTCCAACGCCGCTAGCATCTCGCGATTCGCTTTCGCCGACCCAACATGCAGGTCCGGGTCACGCGTTCCCGCAATAAACGCCTGCAGCTTCGACACGACTTCCCGAGTAGTCTCCGCCGCAAACGCCAGCCGATGCTCCATGGCGTCACGCCCGCATTGGAGCGTAAAGGCCACCTCGGTCAAATCGGAATCGCCGCTCGTCAAAGCAGCAGCAAGTCTCCGTGCCGACTCCATCAACTGCTCAGGCGTCCTGGCCGAAAGCACGATCATAGCCGGCAATGACACGGCAGGAGACTGCGCCGCCGGAGCGACATGCTCTTCCAGCACCAGATGCGCATTGCTGCCGCCAAAACCAAAGCTGCTGACGCCCGCGCGCAATGGCAAGTCGCGCCCGTGCCTATCCACCGGACGCGTCCATTCTTCATTGCGCTGCGCCACATGGAATCGCGTCCCGTCCAGCTTCAAATACGGATTTAGCTGGTCACAATGCAGCACCCGCACGATCGTCCGATGACTCATCTGTAACAGCACCTTGATCAGCCCCGCGATCCCGGCCGCCAGCTCTAGATGCCCGATACTCGCCTTCACGGTGCCGATCGCACACGCGCTCTCTTCCTGGGCGCCAAACTGCTCCGCCGCGCTCTTTGAAAGATCTGCAAACGCGGCCGTCAGCGCCTCCACCTCAATCGGATCTCCCAGCGAGGTTCCCGTGCCGTGCGCCTCAATGTAGGTCACCGTTCGCGGATCAAAACCGGCGCGTGTGTAGGCCGTACGCAACAGCTCGGCTTGCGCTTTCGGATTCGGAGCCGTCAATGATCCGGCACGCCCGCCATGATTCTCCGCGGCCGCACGGATCACCGCCAGAATGCGGTCGCCGTCGCGCTCGGCCTGGTCCAGCCGCTTCAGTACCACAAGTCCCACGCCTTCACCGCGCGCATAGCCATTAGCGCTCGACGCAAACGCTTTGCAGCGTCCATCCGGCGACAACATGCCAGCCCGGGTAAAGCCAATAAACGAATCTGGCAGCAGCAGCGTGTTGACGCCGCCCGCCAGCGCGCAATCGCAGACGCCGGACCGAATCGACTCCACCGCACGGCTCACCGCCACCAGCGAACTGGAGCACGCCGTCTCCACCGCCACGCTCGGCCCATGCAGATTCAGAAAATGGCTGATGCGGTTCGGCCCCAACGACGGCGCCAAACCCGTCATCACATAGCCTTCGAGACTGGCGCCAGCCTGCGCCATGAGCCGGCTATAGCCCGTGTCGGCGATCCCAATAAACACCCCTGTGTTCGAGCCCGCCAAACTCCGCGGCGCGATGCCGGCGTCCTCCAACGCACGCCAAGCCTGCGTCAATAGGAGCCGCTGCTGCGGATCCATCGCCCGCGCCTCGGGCGGCGAAATGCCGAAGAACGCCGCGTCGAACTCCGCAACATTCTCCATGAATCCGCCCCACTTCACGTTCGTCCGCCCCGGCTCTTTTGCAGGGTCGCCCCAATAGGCTTTCCAGTCCCAACGGTCCGGCGGAACTTCCCCAATCGCATCCCGTCCCTCAACGAGATTCCGCCAGAATGCATCCACATCCTTCGACATCGGGAACGCGCCGCTCATTCCGATGATCGCCACGGCATCGGACGGTTGCTTCTGCACGGGCGCCTCCACCGGTTGCACTGGTGGCGCCGGAGCCACGCTCACAGCCTTCACGCCCAACCGCGACGACAACGCCGCGCCATGCCCGGCTATCAATCCACCCGCCAATTGCTCCAGCGTGGGGTACTCGAAGAACAGGGTCGGCGTCACTTCCAGATCAAAGCGGTCATTTAAAGCGTTCGCAAACTGCGTGAACGTGATCGAGTCGAAGCCATACTCAGTCAGTTCCGTCTCCGGAGAAAGATCGGCTGGCTCCAGTTTCAGCAGTTGGCAAACGCAGTCCACCAGTCCGGCCATCACCTTGGTGCGAAGCGCCGGTTGGTCCACTCGCGTAGCGGCCACCGCCGGCAACTCCGGCGTCGCGGCAAGGTAGCGGGCGATCCGTTCCGCATCGCCACACGCCACCATCACCTGCGCCAACCCTGAACCCAGAATGCGCCGCAAAGCCAGCAGGCCATCCTGCGTGGACAAGCTATCAAGCCCCGTGGTCCGCCGCATCAACGCTGCCGCTGACTCCTCCATGCGCATGCCGCCATCGCGCCACAGCGGCCAATCCACCGTGACGGTCCGGCCCTGCCGTCTCGCCTGCCGTTCCGCTGCAAAGACATCGAGATACGAATTCGCCGCCGCGTACGCCGACTGTCCCGCATTGCCCAACACGCCAGCTACAGATCCGAACAGAACGAAAAAGTCGAGCGGAGCATCGCCAATCGCCCTGTCCAGATGAGTAGCGCCATCCACTTTGGGCGCCATCACTGCCGCGGCCCGCGGCGCTGACGTCTGCAGTAGCGGCGCATCGTCCAACACGCCAGCCGCATGGAACACGCCATCGATGCGACCATTCCGTTGCCGCACTTCGGCGATCAACGACTCCACCTCATCCGCCTTCGTCACATCCGTGCGCCGAAACCACATCGAACCGCCCAAGTCAGACTCGGGCGCGGTGCGGCCCGCAAGGATAATCGACGCGCCAGGCGCTTCTTCCGTGATGTGACGCGCCAGCATTCGCGCCAACGATCCACCGCCGCCCGTGATGACATACACGCCTTTCGGACGCCACGAAATCGAAGCCTCCGGAAGCGTCGCTCGCTGCCAGCACCGAATCTCCGCCTGTCCGTCCACGCCAAACCGAATCAGGCCGTGCTGCGGCATAGTCGACGCCTCAGACAAAAACGGAGCAGCATCGCGGTCACTCGGCACCACTACGATTTGCGGCCAAAGCCAGGAACACTCCATGCGCGCGCTACGCAACATCGCCGACAAGGCGATCAACTGCGAACTCTCCGCCACGCACACTTGCAGCAGAACGCGCCGCGACGGCGCCGCTGCGATCCGTTGCAGATCTACCAGCAAGCTCTGGAAACACGCCCGGAAGTCCGTACTCGGAAACCGTTGCAAGGTCCAGCCATCCAGCCGAGCCAGTGGTCCAGCGACCCACGCAATCCGCTCGTCGAAGTTCACGGCGTTGCGCGGCGACTCCGCCAGTTGCTGCCACGTTGGCGCGAAGAAGAAGACATTATCGGTGGCAGGCGCCATCGCACGCGTCACAAAGCCACGCAACCGCACCGCCACCTGACCACTCGTGTTCACCAGATCCAGGTCGAGCTCTCCCCGCTTCTCCGCAGGCCGCACATACACAGCCATGGCCTCGGTCAGGGGCCCGGAAATGTTTATCCTCTCCAACGCAAACGGCAGCGCCGCTGTTCTCGCATCGCCCAGCTGCATGCCCAACGCCGACTGAAAGGCCGCATCCAACAGGCTCGGGTGCAACGTGAACTCGTCCAACCTCCCAGCATCGCCCGGCAGTCGCAACTCCGCCATCACGCCATCCGCCCCGGCCCGCAGCGACTGAATGGCGCGGTGCGCCGGCCCATACTGAATGCCCATGCCATCAAAGAGCCGGTAGATTTCGCCGCCACTGAAGAACTGCCCGCCCTGCAAGGGCGCAACGCCGGCAACCTCCGTCCACGCAGAGTCACCCAAACGAGCCTGAAAATGCACCTCCCGAGTGCCGTCCACAGCGACGCTGGCAATCTCCACTCTCGGCTCCAGCCGGACCTCCACCTTCACCGGCCCGCTCACCAACAGCGGCTTCATCCAAACCGCCTGCCGAATCTGCACCGCCGCTCGCCCTGCCGTCCGCAACGCCGCACAAACCAGCTCCAGATACATCACGCCCGGAAGTACCGGATTCCCGCCGACGCGATGATCCCGCAAAAAGGACTCCCGTCCATCGAAATGCCGCGTGAAGTGCTCCGGCGCCGTTTCCACTGGCAGCCAGTAGCGTTTGCCCGCAAACGGATACGCCGGTAAGGCAAGACGCTGCGGTTTCGGTTGACCCGCATACTGCGACTCCCAATCCACCGCCTCCCCGCGAACCCATCGCTCGGCCAAGGATGAGGACAGACGCGACCGCTCCGGCGCGCGCAGTTGGCGCTGCAAGTCCGCCACATCGTTAACCACGTAAGCCATCCGCACCCGCATGGCATCGCGCCCCACCTGCAACGTATAGGCGAGGTCCCGCAGATGGCAATCTTCGTGAGCCGCAACCCACTCGGCTAGTTGCCGCACACGCCGGTCCAACGCCTCTTCTGACTTTGCCGACAGCGGAATCACAAAGGGCCCAGAGGACGGCGGTCGAGCACCGAGGCCCCGATACTCCTCGAGCACAACATGCGCATTCGCGCCACCCGCCCCAAACGAACTCACTCCAGCCCTGCGGGGCTCCTCCACTCCATCAATCACCGGCCTCGTCCAAGGCTGCGCCTCACTCAGCAGCCGGAACGGACTCCCCGCCAAATCAATCAACGGATTCGGGTTCTCACAATGTAGCGTCCGGTACAGTAGCCCGTTCCGCATTCCGAGCACCAGCTTCATCAACCCCGCAACCCCCGCCGCCGTTTCTGCGTGCCCGATGTTTGACTTCACGGAACCCAAGCCACAGTGCGGCATCGCAGCCGGAGGCAAACCTCGCTCTTGATACAGCAGCGCGAACGCTGACTTCAAGCCCTCAACCTCAATCGGATCGCCCAGCGATGTCCCGGTCCCATGACACTCCATCGCGGTAATGCTGCGCGGGTCGACGGCGGCCTGCCGGTGCGCCTCCACAATCAACTGCGCCTGCGCCTTCGGATTCGGCGCCGTCAACGACGTAGCCGCTCCGCCATGATTTTCAGCGCTGCCCAGAATCACGCCCAGAATCGGATCGCCGTCGCGCTCCGCCGCCTCTAGAGGCTTCAGTAGCACCGCGCCAATCCCCTCCGAGCGCACATAGCCATTTGCATCGCGGGAGAAGGTCTTGCACCGGCCATCCTCGGCCAGCATCCCCACCTTCGAGAACATGATGTGTTGCGTGGGTGTCAACATCAGATTTGCCCCGCCCGCCACAGCCATCTCGCAACCCTCATGCAGGATGCTCATCACCGCGCGATGCACCGCCACCAGTGAACTGGAGCACGCCGTATCGATCACCTCGCTCGGCCCATGGATATCGAACAGAAATGACAGCCGGTTGGGACAAAACATATGCCCCAATCCCGTTAACTGCACCGCGTCGCGAATGCCGGCGCGATTCACCATATCGGTGTAGTCCTGCAGATTGATCCCCAGGAACATTCCGACTTTCTTCCCCGCCAGCGATCCTGCTGCATACCCGCCGCGTTCAAACAGCCGCCAAACGCACTCCAGATACAGCCGGTGCTGCGGGTCCATCAACTCGGCCTCACGCGGCGAAATGTGAAAGAACGCCGCGTCGAAACGGTCATGATTCGGCACGAAGCCGCCATACTTCACATTGCTGTACGGACCCTGCTTCGGATCCCCAAAACAACTCCGCCAATCCCAACGGTCCGCCGGGATCTCTTCGATACAGTCATCGCCGCGGCGCAGATGTCCCTCCAGCGCATCCAGGTCCGCGCTCTTTGGAAACACGCCATCCATGGCGATAATCGCGATCTTCCGTTGACCCGTTAGCGCCGCCCTCTTCTTCATCCGGCGGTGCCGTGCAATCCAACTGGCCGGTTCATCCACGGCCGGCGGAGTCGCAACAGGCTTCGGTAATTGCTTCACCATCGCCTTCCCGTAGCGCGCCACCAGGATACTGCTCAGATCCCGAAAATGCTTGGCTTCGAAGAACGTCGTGGGCGCCACGGAAATGCCAAAGTGTCGAGAAATCCGCACCATCACTTCCGTAATCGCAATCGAATCGACGCCGTACCGCGACAGATTCACCGTCGGGTCCAGTTCCTGCTCCGCGACACCCAGCGCCGCCGCCGCCAACCGCAGCACCTCGCGCTCCACCGTCGGCAAGTCCACCGTGATCTCCGCCACTTTCGCAACGGCCGGCGCCGACTCCTCCAGCATGTCGCGATACTTCCTCATCTGCGCCAGGAGCTTCCAAAGGTCGGCCTCCCACAAGTGCCGGTGTGAATTGACAAAGTACCCCTGCCCAATGTCAGGATCGTCCGTACGCTTCGCCGCAAGAAATGCCGCCAGGCCAGACGTCTGCTCAAAGTAGGCGCGCGCGTAGCTCCGCACAAAGTGGCCCTGGGTCTTCAGCCCATCGCCCAATCCCGCCGCGGAGTTAATGAAGCCCATGAACAGCAGGTTGTCCAGATTGCGCGGCACCGAATGCAGAAACAAGTTCGGAATTCCGGACTTCCACTCCAGCAGCCCGCGATCCAGGAACGAAAGATCGCGGTCGTATCCCGTCGCATAGATCACGACGTCGAACTCTGCCTCTTCGCCATCTACAAACCTTACCCGCCGCCCCTGGAACGACTCGATATCGCCCTTGGCCCGGATGTCTCCATGGCCAATGTGATAAAGGATCTGCGAGTTCATAATCGGATGCGCCGCATCGAGCGGATAGTCCGGCTTCGGCAGCCCATAGTCCGTCCCGTCGAAGCCCGCCAACCGGAACGTCTCCTGGATATAAGCGAGCGTCTCCTGCTTCGTAGGGAACTTGTTACCCAGCTCCATCATCCATTGCGGCGTTGGTTTCCCGCCCACGAACTTCGGCTGGTAGTAGTAGCCGCGCCGCGTACTGTGATACACCACCGCCGCATGATGCACCGCATCCACCGCCATGTCGCAGCCGGAGTTCCCCCCGCCTACAACCAGCACCCGCTTCCCGCGCACCTGCTTCGCGGTCTTGTACTGCGAAGAATGGATGGACTCGCCATCAAAGTGCCCCGGATACTTTGGAAGCCGCGGAATCCGCTGCAGCCCATTGGCCACCACCACCAGCGGATACTGTCCCGACTCGCCCTTGGCCGTCGTAACCCGCCATTCACTCCCCACCGGTTCTACCCGCGCCACCTTCGATCCAAACCGCGTTTTCTCATACAGCCCGAACGCCTTGGCATACGAACGGATGTAGCGCAGCATTAACTCATGGCTCGGATAGTCCGGATAGTCGTCCGGCATTGGAAAGTCGGCCACCTGCGTGTTGAACTTGGGTGAAATTAAGTGCAGCGATGGATACGTCCTGCCGCACGCGCCTGCGCTATTCCAAACGCCGCCGAAATCGTCTTCGGCCTCGAAGATCTCGAAGTCGATCCCGCCGTCCCGCAGTTCGCGGCCAATACCGATCCCCGTCGGACCGCCGCCGATGATGGCAACCGTCTGCGTCTGCTTTCTCATCGTGCCGCCTCCTCATCCAACGAAATCGCGGCTAACTCGTGAGGCCGCGCGGTCGTCAAGCCTGTCATCGCCAATCGAGGCCGTCCATCCGTTCCGTACACGACAAGATTGGCCGGCTCAGGCACCGTGATCCTCACGTAGCACTCATCCGGCAGGGCGTCGAAATACACCACCGACCGCAGAGCATAAGGGAATCGCGGGTCATCGGCATGGCCATCCGCCACCCAGTTCCAAATCGCATCCAACGGCGACTCCTCGCTGTGCCTCCGCTTCCAATGCAACACAGTGACACCGCCATTGCGATACTCGTCCCGCCCCTGCAGCAACCGTTGCTCCCGGGCGACGTCCAGATCGTCAGGCCGCATGCCGTTGCCGTCGAGAATCACTTCGCCAATCTGGCACGGTGATGACTCATCGCCATCGGCGGCGATCTGATACAGATACTCATCGCCATCGGACACAATCGCCAACGCCAGTTCCCGAGCTTTGCCATTCACCCGTACCGGCGCACCCCACAACAGATTGCGAAGCCCATGAACCGGCCGCCCCAACGCAAGTTCCATCGCGCCTTGCGCCATCTCCGGATAGAACCACCCCGGCACCAACTCTCCCTGCAAATGCAGTCCCGTCTCACTCCGGCTCACCGTGCGCGTAAATCGAAGCCGATCAGCCGTCGACCCATTGCAATCAATCCACCGATGCACCCTCGTCTCCGCCTCACGCCGGCGCTCCTTGCGCACCCAATGCCGCGCTTCTGCAAACGGATAGCCCGGCAGGGCGATCCTGCGCGACGCCTTTGGATCTCCCGTGTAGAACTGCCGCCAGTCGATAGATTCGCCTTGCACCCACCGCTCAACCATCGCAGGCAGTCCGGCCTTCGACATGCCCGTCCGGAGTTGCTCCAGAAACTCCTCCCGCGTCCGGAACTGGAACGCCGCACGCTGCGCAAACGCCGCCCGTCCGGTTTGTAGCGTCCAGGCCAATACCGCAAGGTCAACGTCCGGATGCGCCACAACAAACGCTTCCACACGCCGGATCGACTCCCGCAGTTGTTCCGCGTTTCGCGCCGACAGCGGCACAATCAAATCGCCAATGGGCTTCGGACTCACCGCAGCGCCCCCATACTCCTCCAGCACCACATGCGCATTCGTCCCGCTAAAGCCAAAGGAACTCACCGCCGCCCGCCGGCGACCACTACTCCCCCAAGGCTGCAACGCGTCGTTGATCCGGAACGGCGTGCCCCGCAACTGCAAGTGCGGATTCGGCTGTTCAAAATGAATCGTCGGCGGCAATTCGCAATGTTCAATCGCCAACATCGCCTTCAACAGTCCAGCCACGCCCGCCGCTGCTAGCGTATGGCCAATATTGCTCTTCACCGATCCAACCGCGCACCACGCCGGACCATTGCCGAATGCGCCCGCCAAACCCTCAATCTCTATCGGATCGCCCAGCGGAGTGCCCGTGCCATGCGCCTCCACTAACCCAATCGACTTCGGGTCAATCGCAAAGCGCTCATATACACTCCGCATCAGCCTTGTCTGGGCCTCCGGGTTCGGCGCCGTAATCCCGTTCGTTCTTCCGTCCTGGTTCAGACCCCAACCGCAGATCACCGACCGGATCGGATCGCCATCTCGTTCGGCATCCTCCAGACGCTTCAGTACAACCACGCCAGTCCCCTCACCCGGCACGAACCCGTTGGCTCGAGCATCAAAACTATAACAACGTCCGTCTTTGGACAGCATGCTCACCTTGGATGTATCAATGTGCATCTCCGGGCCGAGCAACACAGAGACACCGCCCGCAATCGCCACATCCGTATCGCCCGCCAGTAAGCTGCTGCAAGCCTGTGCCACGGCAACCAGCGAACTGGAGCATGCGGTATCAATCGAAAGCGACGGCCCGCGCAGATCCAAGTGATACGCCAACCGCGCGGCAAGAATCGAACCCGAGCGCCCAATCAAGCTATACGCATTCCGATCCGAGATCAGTTCGCCGTAGCCGCTATCGCCCGCGGCCGTGAAGATGCCGCATTGGCTGCCCGCCAGTTTAGTCGGATCAATCCCTGCATCTTCGATGGCGTGCCACGCATGTTGCAGGAACAGCCGCTGCTGTGGGTCCATCAACTCGGCTTCCATCGCCGTGATGTTGAAGAAAGGGGCATCGAAACGGTCAATGCCGTCGATGCTTCCCATCCACTTGCTGTAGCTCTTATCCGGCGCCTGCGGGTCCGGATCGTAGTGCTCTCGAACATCCCAGCGGTCTCCCGGGACTTCCGCAATGCAATCCCGCCCGTCGCGAATGTTGCACCAGAACTCCGCCAAATCAGCAGCCTTGGGGAACCGTGCCGACGCTCCAATAATCGCAATCGCGCTCCGGCGAACCGGTGGAGGCGGCGCCGCAGCGGGAACGGCAGGCGTCTCGACGCGAGGCTGCAACTGCGCCACATGCTGGACCAACGCGCCCACCGTCGGATGGGCATACACGGCCGTCGCCGGAAGCTCTACGCCGAACAATGCGTTGATCCGGCGAATCCATGTCACCGCCAGAATCGAGTCCAAGCCCAATTCGAGGAAGCCCGAGCCATCGCGAATCTCCGCCACCGGGATCATGAGTTCCTCCGCCAGCGTCGCCACCAACGCCGAGCGAAGTTCCGCCGCTGGCGGACTCTGTACTTTCACGGCCGTGGCCACCTCGGGCTCCGCCTGGAACGCTTCTCGAATCCGCTCAAGCACCCGCGTATTCCCAACAAACGTGCGTTGGTGCATATCCAACTCACGCTCCAGTACACCCGGTAACTCATTCCGCAATGGCGCAGCCAGCCGCGACTTCATCTCCACCAGTTGCTCACGGCTTGCCGACACGCAGAGCCCGTGCGCCGCGGCAAGCGCAAACGGCAGCACTTCCGATTGCGTTAGCACCGGCATCGCGATGCCGCGCGCGCCCAACTCGCGGCCCTTGTATTCCCAAGCCGTGAACAGAATCTCGCGTCCCAAGGCATCGCCAAAGCGATGGGGGAACACTAGCGTCGCGCCCGCTCCCGGAGTGAATCCAAACCACATATAGTTGCTGTGGTACACACTTTCGGCGGAAAACACTGGCAAATCACTAAACATGCCCATGCACCAACCCGCGCCCACGGCATGGCCCTGCATGGCCGCAATCACTGGAACATCACAGCGCAACGGCAGCAGGTAGGGCTGAAAATCCGTAAACTTCGCCTCGCCTCGCTGCAGTACCTCCAGCCCGTCTCTCGTACCGCCGCATGCGAAGTACGAATCCGTTCCCGTCAGCACCACGGCCTTACAATCCGCACTCCGCGCGACTTCCGCCAACGCACTCTGCAGTCCCCGCGTCAATGCATCGGTGAACGTGTTTTTGCCTCGCACGTCCCGCATCGTCACCAGCAGCACGCCGTCTTCGAACAACTCCGCTGTCACTTCGTCCACACCCAACGCCACTTGCCGCAACGATCCCGTCCACGCCCGCGCCAGCCCATCCGGGACCGCCAGCAGCGCACCCACCGGGCGCCGTGCGCCCCGGATCATATGCTTCTTCAGCTCAACAATCGAAACCCGCGGAGCCTCCGCAATCCGCTTGGCCATGGCCTGCGCCTTCGCCGCGTCGGCAACCACAAAGTCGCAACCCGTGCCGCTACCGACCACCGGCAGTGCACAACCCTCGGATACGACGCTGCCTGCGCCTTCCACCAGCACACAACGGGCATCGTCCAGGTTCGACGCTGCTTCGCTACCCGCCAAGCGCAGCACCCCATCAGCATCGGCCTTGCGGCTAACGACAGGCGCCAAAGGCGCCAACCGTACCTTCTGCCCCTGTACCCGCACCGGCGGCACCGCCTGGGTCACAACGTCCTTCACCCAGTAGCGATCCTGCGCGAATGGATACGTCGGCAACGGAATGCGCCGGCGCTCCTCCGGCGCAAACAGCTTGTCCGCCGGCGGCACAATGCCTGCCAGATAGAAGCGGCCCAACTTCGCCAACGCAGCGGAGTCGGCACCCTGCCGCGCCAGCTGCTCTGCCGCCCGCACCTGACCCTCATCCATCCGCAAGTCTTTGTCGTTCAGCTCCGCCGTCACCACGCCGCTTGCCACATCGCCTTGCAGCCACTGCCGCAAACGTCTCGCCAAGTCCGCCGCGTCAGTAGCCACCACCGCCAAGCGATGATGCATGTGCCGGCGGCCAGTCAGCAGCGTAAATGCCACCGCACCCAGATCCATCTCCGGCGTCAGATACGTCTCCAGTCGCTCCGCACACTGCCGGAGTTGACCCGCCGTCCTGGCCGACAGCACGATCAATGCGGGCCCATCGAAGCGCCTCGCACCCATTTGCTGCGGAGCCTCCTCCACCACAACATGCGCATTCGTCCCGCTAAATCCGAACGAACTGATCGCCGCGCGCCGCCGCTCCCCTGTCCACTCCCGAGCCGCAGTCGGCAAATAGAATGGGCTCGTCCGCAGATCAATCGCCGGATTGCCCTGGCCCACATGCAGCGTCGGCGGAATCTGCTGATGCCGCATCGCCAGCAGGATCTTGATTAGCCCCACCACGCCCGCGGCCGTCGTCGCGTGGCCCAGGTTGCTCTTGATGGAACCCAGCGCGCAAAAGCCCGTCTTCCCCTCGGACGCATAGGCCCGAGCCAAAGCGGCGTGTTCAATCGGATCGCCCAACACCGTGCCCGTGCCATGCGCTTCAAACAGCGTGACGCTCGCCGGATCAATACCCGCCTCTTCATAAAGCTGCCGGATCAATCGCTCCTGGGACGCCGCGCTCGGCGCCGTGATGCCATTCGTCGTGCCATCCTGGTTGACGCCGCTCGCCGCAATCACGCCCAGCACATGGTCGCCGTCCGCCAGCGCCTGGCGCAGCGGCCGCAGCACCACGGCCGCCACAGCCTCACCTGGCACAATGCCATCCGCCGACTCGCCAAACGCCGCGCAACGGCCCGTTGGCGACAACATCGACGCGCGATTCGCATAGAGGTAGAAGCGCGGCGTGCATTGGATAAACACGCCCCCCGCAATCGCCATCTCGCTCTCGCCGCTCCACAAGCTCTGACACGCCAAATGCACAGCAACCAACGAACTGGAGCACGCCGTATCCACCGCAATCGCCGGCCCCTTCAGATCCAGGTAGTAGGCAATCCGCGCTGGCACCAATGAACTCGTATTCCCCCAAAAGGCCTGGCCCGGAGGCGTACCATCGAACAACTCCTGATAGTCGCCGGCACTGCACCCCACAAAGACGCCGCATCGGCGGCCTGTCGTGTCAGCGCCCGCGTGGCCCGCATCTTCCAATGCCTTCCAGGCCTCCTCCAGAAACAGCCGCTGTTGTGGATCCATGTACGTCGCTTCCACGCCCGAAATCCCAAAGAAAACGGGGTCAAACCGGTCCACGCCATCCAAAAAGCTGCCATGCGTGCAGTACGTGCCCGGCGCGGCGTTCTGGTAGTGAGGCTGCAGCGAGAAACGCGTCACCGGCTCCACCAAGTCATGACCCTGAAGCAGATGGCTCCACAACTGGTCCACGTTCTCTGACTTCGCAAAACGCCCGCTCATGCCGATTATCGCAATCGGCTCCCGCCCGCTCGGCTCTGGCAGCGTCACGGACGGCTTCTCCACCCTCGGCACGGACTTCGCCAGGAACTGCTCCAACTGCGCCACGGTCGTGAAGTCGAACAGTCCCGTCACGTCCATCTCCACCTGCAACTCGCGCCGCAACTTATGCGTCAATTCGATTCCCAGAATCGAGTCCAGACCGTAATCCGCAAACGGCCGCCGCACATCAATCGAACCGGGCCTGACGTTCAGCGTCTCGCCCACCAGCCGCAACAAAGTATCGCGCAAGGGAACCGTAGCTGCCGCCGAGCCCGCCCGTGTCGCGCACAGGATCTGTTGACCCAGCGCCAACTCCTCTGCCGGCGAACCCGAACACCACACAAACCCGGACTCCTGCATCGCCCGCCGCCAAGACGCCGCGCTGAGCGACGGCGTGCCAGCAATCCGCAATTCGCCATCGCGGAACCGCCACCATCCTTCCAGCAGTCCAAAGGTCACATGCGTGAACAGCGTCGCCGCGGATGTCTCGTTCAGCAGCAACGCGCCGCCGGGCTTCAATACCAACCGCACATGCGCCAGGGTCTGCCGGATCTCGCGAGTCGCGTGCAGCACATTCGACGCAATCACCAAGTCGTAACCGTCGACTTCGATTCCCTGCTCCGCCGGCGCCTTCTCGACATCGAACACCGCCGTCGATAAAAAAGGAGCCGACTCTGCATACTTCCGCTCCGCCCGAATGAGGAATGATCGCGACACATCGCTAAACCGATACTCGGCAATCGCCTTCCGGTGCGGCGCCAGCGCTGTCAACACCGCATCCGTGGCGCTACCCGTACCCGCGCCAATCTCCAAAATGCGCACTGGACCCTGCGCCAACCGTTGCTCCACTTCGCGCAGAGCCGCTTGCGCCAATGCCTGATTGAACCGCGCCGCCACCGGATTCCTGGTATAAACCTCTTCCACCAGTTGGGCCTTCCCGCCAGGGAACATCACCTCCGTTGCCTTTCGCTCCCCGGTCAGAATCGCCGGCAGCGCCCGCAGCGTAGCCTCCGCCAATGCGGCCTGCGCCTGCAACGCCGGCTCTCGCTGCAGCGTCGCCCACTCCACCCAGCCATCGCCCGACTCCTCCGGATAAGCCGCCAGCAATTGCCTCGCCGCAGTCAGCCAGCGCTCATACTCCGGCGCCACGCGGATGCCCGCCAACTGGCCACGCAATACCTGCGCGATCCGCTTTTCCAAGACCTGCTGTTGATCCGTCAGGCTGTTGGAAACCGGCGCTTGTGAAATCCAATAGCACTCCCCGCCGAACGGATAACCCGGTAGCGACACGATCCCTGCACCGCCGCACAATCCGCTGGCCAGCGGCGTCCAATCGATGTCCAATCCTTTTGCCCACAGTTCCAGCAGTTTCGATGCCTGCCCGTCCTCCGCCCACCGGCGCAGCGTCGTTTGGAACGACGCATCCGCCGCCAGCAAACGAAACACCTCACGATGCTCCCCGGCGTGTCCAGCATAGGTCTGCTGACTCTTGCCATCCAGCCAACTCCGTAGACCCTCCACCAGCTCCGCAACCGTCGACGCCTGCAGCGCCAGCCGCTCCTCCATCGGCTCGCGTCCCACCAGCAGCGTGTAAGCAACGTCCTGCAACGCTACGGTTGACGCTGGCGCGGTCACGTCGCGCCGCAACTCCTGCACTACCTCAGCAATCGACGCCAGGTTCAAAAACACGCCGGCCGCCAGCGAAACCTGCAGCCGATTCTCCAGCGCATGCCGCAACTCCACCCGCTCCGCCAACCCAACTTGATACGACTCAAACCTTTCGTCCGTCTCCAGCTCAGCCGCCGGCACGCTGAGGATCGTCGCCAACTCTTCTTTCACAATGGCAGCGAAATCGATAGATCCTGGCGCATCCAGGAATCGGAGCAACCGCTCCGCCATGCGTCGCAACGCATCCGGGTCCTTAGCCGAAAGCAGAATCGGAACACGCCGGCCATCATGCGCCATCGCGCGAGCCGGCCGCTCCTCCACCCACTCTTCAACAATGATATGCGCGTTGGTTCCACCTGCTCCGAACGACGACACGCCCGCGATGCGAGTGCCCGTCGACGCGCTGGGGCGCCATTCTGTCAAGCTGCGCTGCAATGTGAAGGGCGTTCCCGCCAGTTTCAGATTCGGATTCAACTCATCGGCGTGCAGCGTCGGCGCAATCGTTCGATGCCGCATCTGCAATAGAACCTTCGTCAACCCAGCGATGCCCGCCGCGGCCTCCGCGTGGCCCATGTTCGACTTCACCGATCCAATCGCGCACTGTCCACCGCGCCCGAACGCTTGCGTCAGCCCGGCAAGCTCAATCGGATCGCCAAGCTCCGTTCCCGTGCCATGCGCCTCCACGTACGTCACGGCGTCCGCTGACACGCCCGCGCGCTCCAGCGCCAGCCGGATGACATCGCGCTGCGCCGCCGGATTCGGCACCGTATAGCCGTTCGTCTGCCCGCCATGATTCACCGCGCTACCGCGAATCACCGCATGAATCCGGTCGCCATCCGCCAGCGCCTTCGACAGCGGTTTCAACACCACGCAGCCGACGCCCTCGCCAGGTACGAAACCATTCGCGCCCGCGCCAAAACTCCGGCAGCGGCCGTCCGGACTCAACATCCGTGAGGCACACAACTCCACATAGTTCGCAGGATGCAGATAAAGGTTCACGCCGCCCGCCAGCGCCACCTCGCACTCCCCGGCCAGCAAGTGGCGGCAAGCCTCATGAATCGCCGCGAGCGACGAGGAACACATCGTGTCCACCGGCATGCTCGGGCCGTTGAAGTTGAAGAAATGCGACACGCGATTCGCCGCACTGCTGAACGACGTCGTGGGCCGCACCATGCCGCCCTGCGGCGTGCGGAACGGTCCATGCAGGGCATAGCCCGTCTTCGTAATCCCCGCAAACACTCCTACGCCGGATCCGAGCCGCGCCCGCGTGTAACCCGCATCCTCACAGGCGTGCCAGCAAGCTAACAGGAATAGCCGCTCCTGCGGGTCCATCGCCGCGGCGTCCCGTGGTGCAAGCCGGAAGAACAGCGGATCAAAATCCGCAAAGCCCTCGACAAATCCGCCCCACTTCGAATAGCTCTTCCCGTTCTCCACCGCGAGCCCGGGATCTTCCTCGAAGAACCCATTCAAATCCCAACGTTCCCGCGGAATCTCGCGCACCAGATCGCGACCCTCTGCCAGCGCCTGCCAAAACTCTTCCAAGTCTTTCGCACCCGGATAGCGTCCGCTGATGCCGATAATCGCAATGGCTTCGTTCCGACCAATTCTCGGTGTTTCGCGTTGCACCACCGGCGCCGCTTTCGGTGCGCCGGACCTCGCCCCAGTCCACGCGCGGCAAGCCTCGGTATGGTCCTGCACCATGCGCTCCGCCACCGCTCGCAGCGTCCGGTGAGA
>JADCJL010000128.1 GCA_020247055.1 Acidobacteriaceae bacterium
CAGAGGCAGAGGCTGACCTTGCGAGCGCACTGTCGGGACTGGAACGGTCAAGACTCGCGGTGGAAGGCACCTTGTGCCGCGAGTCGATGTCCGCCGCAGAGCGGAAATGGATTCGCCAGCACCGGCCAACGGATGCAGCGCATTGGAATCTTCTTACCACTCTGACGGTTGACCAACTGACCCATGCCGCTTGAACCCTCCGCCAATCCCGCAGCGCCAGATGAAACTTGGTACTCGTTTCTGCAAGATGTGGACGATCGGCTCACCGAAGAGACAATCTCGCACTGCATGGGCGGCGAGTGTAATTCGACAGATGAACGGATACTTGAGACAAGGCTGGGGTCCTCGTAGGGCTGGAGTCGATTCTTGCAGGAAGCGTCTCCCTACCCTACCAGGGCCTCACCCTTCAGCGCGATTCGCTAATTTGGACACGAGTGGATCATGCGCCCAAACAGCACTTCCATGCTGGGCTCCCAAGCGGATGGAGTGTTGACTCGGCGCCGACATAGATTGCTACTTGCGAAGCAGGAGAAGGCGGTTTTCGAGTGCTGTAACCAGGCCATCGAATGATCCTCGTTTCTGTAGGTTCAATCCAGCCGCCGGGTTATTGGCAGCCCCGATGAAGCGAACGTGGCATGCGGGACCGCACTGTTGACAGAGGTAAGGAGTATTTCTTACTCTGGGCATTGTCATGCCGTCTATCCACGAAACCGCCACCGTGACTTCCAAAGGGCAGATCACCCTCCCGAAGTCGATTCGCCAGGCGCTCGGTATTGACGTCGGCGGCAAGGTGGCATTTGAACTGCGCGGCGATACGGTGGTGGTGACGCGCGCGGAAGAGGTAGCGCACGAAGACCCTGCGATCCTAGGCTTTCTGCGCCTGCTCGAACGGGATATTCGGGCGGGGCGGGGTATCGAAGACGTACCGGAGCCGCTCCTCCGTAAAATGCTCTCCACGCTCGAGCAGCCCGTCGATCCGCCTGCCGAAATCGAAGGCGCTGTCGAACTGTGATTGAGCGGAACGGCTGGACGCTGCTCTTTCATGAGGGCATCGTAGGGCAGTTGCAAAAGCTGGCCGCCGCCGCTGATCGCGCCCAACAGCAAGATCCGCAAGGCTTTGCAGGCAACGCAAACGTCAAGCTGTTCCAGGCTCTCAGTCACCTGATACTCGAGGTGGTTCCAGGCGACCCGAACCGGGACGACTTCCGCCAGGGCCACACCAAGGGCCCGGAGTTCCGGCACTGGCGCCGGGCGAAGATCGGGCGGCGCTTCCGACTGTTCTTTCGCTTCGATTCCAAATCGAAGATCATCCTCTTCGCCTGGGTCAACGACGAAAAGACGCTCCGTTCAGCAGGCAGTGCGACGGATCCCTACGTGGTCTTTCAGAAAATGCTGGAGCGGGGCAATCCTCCGGATGACTGGCACGACCTGCTGGCCGCGGCCGATACCGACTGGCAGTAGGCGCCCGACAGATCAGGCAAGGCGCAATCCGAGGCCTTGCGCGACAATTTTCTGTTGCTCCCAGTCCGCGATCGTCGTAAGCCGCCGCAGCTTCGTTTCGCCCGTGGTCATGAAATCCGGTATCCCCGCCTGCATCCGTATCGCCTCCTGGATATCCGGAGCCAGGAGGAGCAGGTTCCTGATCTGCGTCAGGCGGGCCCTCGTGAACAGGACGCGGGCGATACGGTCAGGTGGCAGAGTGCATCTGACCTCCCAGAGACGATGGCCCGGGAAACGAACCAGCGGCATTCCGGTCGGCCAGCTAAACTCCCCGTCTTTGATGCCCTCACCAATCAGGCGACGGCCGGCTCACTCCAGGCTCTTCAGCCAGTCGCGCACCGGCTCCCGGCCGTTGGCAGAGCGGGAGAAGCGGGCGGGAAGCCGCTTGATCCTGTCGGGCGCGGACACCAAAGTATGCTTTGGGGGTTCGGGATGTCAAAGCAACCGAGTGGTCTTGTGCTTTTGCGGGTTAGCCAGGTGCGCGGAAAGAGAACAAATGGACTATTTGGGGGCGGGCGGTGGGGGGGGGCAGTCAGTTCGTCTTGTGCGGGAGTAAGAAACAATGGAGAGAAAAAGAACGGCCCGCACTCCTTTCCTTGGGGAGAGGAGGACGGGCCGGGGAGGGTTCAGGTTGGATTGGTTTATTGGTCGCCTTTACCGAGGATAGTGAGGGACTGGAGTGCGGAGGTGTCACCCCACAGTAGGCTATCGCCCCACAGGAGGCTATCGCCCCAGAGCAGGCTGAAGCCGGAGGAGCGGGAATCACCCCAAACGACGCTGTCGCCCCAGAGCAGGCTATCTCCCCAAAGGACGCTATCGCCCCATAGGACGGAGCTGCCCCAGGTGGTTGGGGTGGACGAGTTGGTGAAGATAGAGTTAGCGGCGTGGGTGAGCTTGACGCAGCCGGAGCCGCCGGCGGAGCCGCAGGTGTAGGAGATTGTCGGCGAGAGGGCGCGCTTGCCGGCGGGGGCGGAGTCGCTGTTATTGAGTGCGGCTATGACGTCGAGATAGCCGGCGCCAACGGTTAACATGTCGTACTGGATGACCTGTCCGCCGATCGTGCTGCGGGTGGGAAAGGATTTGGTGGCCGACTTCATGAGTTTGGCTTTGATGGAGTCCGGGGTGATGGCGGGGCCGAACTTTTGAGCAAGGAGGGCGGCGGCGCCGGCAACCATGGGAGAGGCCATGCTGGTGCCGCTCAGTTCGATGTATTCGGAATGGCCCCAGTCAGGTCCGGGGTTGAGGGCTGTCATCGTTCGCATCATCGTGGACATGGTTGCTGAGTCGAGCAGAGGCTTGCTCAACAGGTTGGTTATGAGATTCGCGTAAAGATAGTACTGCGAAAAACAGGTACCCGTCGGAGGGCAAACTCCCTCGATCGTCCACCCGAAGATAGAGCGTGAGCTTGACAAGAGGCGATTGCCGGGTGCGACCAAGTCGGGCTTGACAATCCGGTCGATCGCGGTGGGGCCTTTCGAACTGTAGGTAGCCATGACGTCATCGCCGCGGCTGGGCGTACCTTTATCGCTCATCGCGCCGACGGTGATCACGAGGGGATCATTGGCCGGGGAGCCGATGGTTCCGTAGCCATCGATCTGGTAGGATTTCCCGTTTTTGTCGGTGAGGGTTGTGATGCGCCCGCGGTTGCCAGCGGCGACAACAACAGTGATACCGGCGTTCCAGGCGCGCTCGACGGCCTGGCAGAGGGGGTCGTTGGCATAGGACATGGTGATTGGCCGGCCGAGAGAGAGATTGATGACGCGAATATTGTGGGTGGATTTGAGGGCGATGGCCCGGTCGATGGCTTGGACGACCGCCGATTCTTTTCCAACACCAAAGGCGTTGAGGACGCGGAGATCGATGAGATTGGCCTTGGGGGCGACGCCAACGAGGCGGAAATTCGGGTCGCGCGTGAACCGTCCACCAAAACCCTGGTTTTCCTGTGTGCACTTGCCGTTGCCGGCGATGATACCAGCCACGTGCGTCCCGTGGCCGTAAAGGTCAGGAAACGTAGTACCCGGGCCGATGCTGGCGGCATGGGTCCCTGTGCCGGGCTTGCGATAGAAGCGTGGGTCAACGAAGCCCGCATCGGCGGGGACAAAATTTTCGCGGTAGACGATGCGGCTGCTGGCACGGCAGGTGCTGTCCATAAAATCCACGTGTGAGTTGATCCCGCTATCGATGACAGCGATGCCGATGCCGCTACCGTCGAAGCCTGCGGCCTGGGCGGCGTTGGCGTTAACAGCGGGGATGG
>JADCJL010000129.1 GCA_020247055.1 Acidobacteriaceae bacterium
CAACGCCCGCGAAGTGCACCTCGTCCTCACGGAAAACGGCCGCCAGGAAGAGCACCGCCTCCAACTCGGCCACATGGATCCGCTCGACACCCTCTCCGGCCTCCAGCGCCGCCTCGCTAACCTCGGCTACCACTGCGGCGGCGAAGACGGCGAACTCGGCGAGGCCACCCGCGCCGCCCTCCGCGCCTTCCAGCGCGAACGCCAACTCCCGGAGTCCGGCGAACCGGACGACGCCACCCGCTCGGCCCTCCGCCAACTCCACGGAAGCTGAACCCATGACCCCCCTCACCCTCGTCGAACAACTCACCCGCGGCCAGCACGACCCCGCCACGCCCGCCCGCCTCGCCCAGGAACTTCTCGCCGACTCCCGCTACCCGGCCACCCTCGCCGCCGCCGAACTCCCCACCGCCGGCCGCAAAGCCATGGCGCTCCTCGACGTCGCCCGCGAATCCGCCCTCGCCGTGCTCGCCGCCTCCGCCCCGGCCAACGCCGTCGCTGACGAAGTCTGGAAGATCCGCTATCTCGGCCAGGAGATGAACGGCCTGCGCCGCGATGCCCTCCGCCGCCTCGCCCCCCACTTCGCCGATCGTTCTCCGCTCGCCGAAGGCATGCGCCTATGCGATGCCGTCTACATCCTCGCCACCCGCCTCCTCCACCACCCCGGCGTCCCCGGCTTCCGGGGACTTCCGGAAAAGGAGCGCAACGCCGCCATCCAGGCCTTCCGCCAAAGCGACCTGTTCCTGGAGGCCACCGGCCAATGAGTTCCATCCCCGCCGCCATCAGCCGCCAGCACACCGGCTCCACCGCCCACTCCACCCTCGCCCCCGCTTATGAACGCCGGTTGATTCGGATCGCCTTCGGCATCCAGTTCCATCCGAATCAGATGCCGGAGGACTGGGACGTGAATCAATACCTCGACTCCCTTCTGCCCTACCACCCTCACGTGGAGAAGGTTAGTGACGCCGAGTACCGGAATCATCGGCAGCGCGTCATTTTTGATCTTGCGCAAACGACCAGCAAAGCCGTGTTTCGCAGCTGGCTTAGCACTCCCGAACTTCATGTCATCTATAGCGGCCATGCCCGCCATGGCCGCGGCCCGTGCTTCGGGCGCGTAGACGAGAACGCCATGCACAGCGAAGACTGGGGCGAAGGCACCAACCCCGCTACCACCGGAGCCTTCCGCCTCGGCTTCCCCTATATCGGCATTGCGGTCAGTGAGATTGAAGAGCATGGCTATACCGCCCACTTGCTCAAAGAGGCCGAAGGCGTGCCCGACGCCGAGGACTGCCATCCCGAACTCCGCCGCTTTCGCCGCTCCCTCCAGCCGTTTACCCCGGATCAACTGCACCCCGGCCTCGCCCACCGACTCCGCGGCCACCAACCTGGGGATCGCTATCTGGCCTTTCGCGTGGGCGCGGAGCGGAAGGTGGTCCACCATGGCGGTTGGCGGAACACGCTCAGCGCCCCCAATGAATGGGCCGCTACCGATGTTCAGTGCAGAAGCTTCTGCCACTTCGGCTGCAGCACCTTCCTGCACAACCATCCGATCGTCCGAAAAACTGCGCAATGGCGGCAGCAAGGCAATGAACGTTACGCCTTCTGGCATATCGGTCCTGCCTATTGTAATTTCACCACTTCCCGCTGGGTCGCCAACCTCATTACCTACAATCTCGAAAATGCCTTCGCCTCCTGGGAGCCCAGCCTCAACCACGCCGTCCACCGGACCAACAGCCAGATCCGCGCGAATGGATACCGCTTTCAGGTGATCTGAATGAGCTCCCTGCCCGCCATCCCCGCCGCCATCAGCCGCCAGCACACCGGCTCCACCGCCCACTCCACCCTCGCCCCCGCCTACGAGCGCCGCCGCCTCCGCATCGCCTTAGGCCTCGAAGCCCACCAGGACCAACTGCCCGCCCCCTGGCAGTTACAACGCTATCTCGACTCCGTCCTGCCCCAATACCCCAATGTCGAAAAGGTGAGTAACTCGGAGTACCGGAACCACCGCCAGCGCGTCATCTTTGACCTCCGCGAAACCACCGACAAATCCGTCTTCCGCCAGTGGCTCGAAACCCCCGAACTCCACGTCATCTACCTCGGCCACGCCCGCAACGGTCGCGGACCCTGCTTCGGCCGCGTCAACGCCAATCACGAACGCACCGAGGACTGGGGCGAAGGCAACAACCGCACCACCAGCGGCATGTTCCGCATGGGCTTCCCCTTCCTCGCCATCCGCGTCGCCGAAATCCCCGAACACGGCTATCACGCCCACCTGCTCAAAGAGTCCGAAGGCCTCCCCCCGGCCTCCCGCTGCCACCCCCAGCTCCGCCCCTATCTCGGCTCCCTGCAGCCCCGCACGCCCGACCAATTGCGCGCCGGCCTGGCTCCCTTCCTCCACGGCCACCAGCCCGCCGACCGCTACTGGGCCTACCAATCCGGCGACGAATGGAATGTCATCCACCACGCCGGTTGGCAAAACACCCGCAGCCAGCCCTCCGACTGGGGCGCTACCCGCGTCCGCTGCCGCGTCTTCTGCCACTTCGGCTGCAACTCGTTTACTCATAACTACCCCGTTGTCCGCCGCCTCGCCGGATGGCGGCGCGACGGCAATGACCACTACGCCTTCTGGACCACCAACCTCTCCTCCGAACCCACCCTCGCCCTCTGGGTCGCTCACCTCATCACTTACGATGTCGAAAACGCCTTCGCCTCCTGGCAGCCCAGCCTCGCCGACGCCGTCACCCGCACCAACCGCAGTCTCCGCGCCGCGGGATGTTCCTACCAGGTGATTTAAATGAGCTCCCTGCCCGCCCACCTCCCCGCCATCAGCCGCCAGCACACCGGCTCCACCTCCCACTCCACCCTCGCCCCTGCCTACGAGCGCCGCCTCATCCGCATCGCCTCCGGCATTGAGGCTCACGACGATCAAATCCCCGCAGAGTGGCGGCTGCAGCCCTATCTCGACTCCGTCCTCCCCCACTACCCCGACGTTGAAAAGGTGAGTAACTCCGAGTACCGCAACCACCGCCAGCGCGTCATCTTCGATCTCCGACAAACCACCGACAAATCTGTCTTCCGGCAGTGGCTCGAAACCCCCGAACTCCACGTCATCTACGACGGCCACGCCCGCATGGGCCGTGGCCCCTGCTTCGGCCGCGTCGAGCAAGGCGCCATCCAAACGGAAGACTGGGGCGAAGGCAACAACCGCACCACCAGCGGCCTCTTCCGCATGGGCTTCCCCTTCATCGGCATCGATGCCGCCGAAATCCTCGAACACGGCTACACCGCCCACCTCCTCAAAGAGTCCGAACCCATCCCCGCCTCCGCCGACTGCCACCCCCAACTCCGCCCCTATCTCCGCTCCCTTCACTCCTACACTCCCGACCAACTCCACGACGGCCTCGCCGCCCGCCTCCGCAACCACCAACCCGGCGACCGCTACTGGGCCTACCACCTCGGCCGCGAAGTAAAGGTCATTCACCACGCCGGCTGGCAAAACACCGCCAGCCACCCCCACGAATGGGCCGCCGTCAACGTCCGCTGCCGCGTCTTCTGCCACCTCGGCTGCAGCTCGTTTCTTCACAACTTCCCCATCGTCCGCCGCCAAGCGGGATGGCGCCGCGAAGGCAACGACCGCTACGCCTATTGGACCACCGCCTCCTCCTATCCCCCCACCCTCGCCCTCTGGATCGCCCATCTCATCTCCTATAACGTCGAAAACGCCTTCGCCTCCTGGGAACCCAGCCTCGCCGACACCGTCACCCGTACCAACCGCCAACTCCGCGCCCACGGCTACTCGTACCGCATGATCTAACCCCGCCCCGCCCCCTCTCCTGATAGCCTAAGGAGCAAGGAAACCCCACCCATGCCACTCTCCCGTCGCCATTGCCTCGCCACCGCCCTCGCCCCCCTCGTCCCCGCCGCCGCCCAACCCGCTCCCCCCCTCGCCCTCGGCCAACGCCGCGAACTCTTCGTCGACTCCTTCCTCATCGAGAAACTCTCCGGCGCCGAACTCCGCCTCGGCTCCCCCATCGACACCGGCTCCGCCTTCGCCTTCGACCGCCCCTGGGAAGGCCGCTTCTGCAACTACGTCACCGTCATCCCCGACGGCGACCTCGTCCGCCTCTACTACCGCGGCGTCCCCAACGCCGGCGCCGACGGCCGCGGCGACGAAGTCTACTGCTACGCCGAATCCCCCGCCGGCGGCGCGCAGTTCACCCGCCCCAACCTCCGCCTCCACACCGTCCGCGGCCACGCCGAAAACAACGTCATCCTCGCCGGCACCCCCCCGCTCCAGCACAACTTCTCCCCCTTCCTCGATACCCGCCCCGGCGTCGACCCCGCCGCTCGCTACAAAGGCATCGCCGGCACCCAAAAAAGCGGCCTCGTCGCCTTCCAATCCCCCGACGGCATCCACTGGACCACCCTCCGCCCCGAACCCGTCTTCCGCGACGGCGCCTTCGACTCCCAGAACCTCGCCTTCTGGTCCGCAGCCGAACAGCGCTACGTCCTCTACTACCGCACCTTCAAGAAAATCAACGGCACCGGCTACCGCTGGATCTCCCGCGCCGTCAGCCGCAACTTCGTCGACTGGGAAAATCAGGGCGAAATGGACTTCGGCCAGGCGCTCCCCGAACATCTCTACACCAACCAGACCAGCGCCTACTTCCGCGCCCCCCACCTCTACGTCTCCCTCGCCGCCCGCTTCCTGCCCGGCCGCCAGGTGCTCACCGAAGCCGAAGCTCGCTTGATCCACGTCGACCCCGGTTACTTCAAGGATTGCTCGGACGCCGTCCTCCTCACCTCCCGCGGCGGCACCCATTACCAACGCACCTTCCTGGAAGCCTTCCTCCGCCCCGGCCTTGGCGTCGAAAACTGGGTCTCCCGGTCCAACTACCCGGCCCTCAACCTCATCCCGGCCGGCCCCCGCCACATGGCCTTCTATGTCGTCAAGAACTACGGCCAGCCCTCGATTCACCTCGAACGCTACACCCTCCGCCTCGACGGCTTCGCCTCCCTCCACGCCGGCTACGCCGGAGGCGAAATGCTCACCAAACTCTTCACCTACGACGGCAGCGAGCTCAGTGCCAACTTCTCCACATCCGCCCCGGGCGGCCTCCGCTTCACCCTCGAAGACCCCTCCGGCGCCAAACTCGCCGAATCGGCCGAACTCATCGGCGATGAAATCGACCGCCCGGTCCGCTGGCAGGGCGGAGCCAACCTGAGCGCCTGGGCGGGCAAACCCGTCCGCCTCCGCGTCGCCCTCAAAGACGCCGACCTCTACGCCATCCAGTTCCGTCGCCTCTAGCGCCGCGGCCGCGCCGGCGGCCTCTCGAACGCCTTCGGAAACGGTGCCGCCCCCGCCCCTTTCGGGTTACGCAGGTTACTCACCCCGCCCTTATCCCGGTACAGCGGCATATTCATCCCGTCCGTACTCTCCAGAATCGCAAACAAACGTTGGTTCATCCTCCGGACGATCTCCTGGTGCGCCGGACTATGGATCAGATTCTGTAACTCCCGCGGGTCGTTCTGAATGTCATATAACTCATCCAGATCCCAGATGCCGTGGTAACGGATGTACTTATACTGGTCCGTCCGCAGCGCGTGCATCGTCGGCGTCTGCGGAAAGTTCCGCTCCCAGTAATACTCATAGAGCAGGGAATCGCGCCAGGTCACCGTCTTGCCCTCGAGCAGCGGCAGAAAACTCGCCCCGTCCCCGCCCGCCGGCGCCGCCACCCCCGCCGCCTCGAGCACTGTCGGCATGATGTCTAGGTTGGCGATCACCTGCGTCACCGTCTGCCCGCCCCGGAACAACTCCGGACACCGCGCCAGCAGCGGCACCCGCATCGACTCCTCGTACGCCGTCCGCTTGTCAATCAACCCGTGCTCCCCAAAAGCGAACCCGTTGTCGCCCATGTAGATCAAGAGCGTCGAATCAAGCTCCCCCCTCCGCTCAAGCAGCTTGAGCAACCGCCCCACGCTTTCGTCCACCGCGCACAGCGTCTCAGCGTACTGCCGGTAGTACTCATCAATATTCAGGGTCGAATGATACGGGTAATCCACCCCGTGCCAGCTGTTGCGCTGATTCTGCACCCACATCGGCCGGTCCGTCGCCGGGGCGTCGAGCGACG
>JADCJL010000013.1 GCA_020247055.1 Acidobacteriaceae bacterium
CCGACGAAACCAACCAAAAAACCTTCGCCACCATCCAACGCTACGTCGCCGCCAACGAACGCACCTATCGCGCCTCGCTCAAATCGCTCCAGGACGCCATCAAGCGCCGCCAGCCCCAGCCGGAAACCCAGCCCGTTCCCGCCGTCACGGCGAAACCCGCCGTCCCGGTAAAGCTCAAAGTCGCCGCCGCCGGCCAAGCCCTCTACCGCGAAGAGGACACCGAACTCCCCGCCTGGCCCGCCCCGGCCGTCCCGTCCTTCAACGACCGCTGCTGACGGCCCCGCCATCGGATCACCCCGCCGCCTGCAACCCGCTGTCTGCTCTTTGAAAATTGACCCCGCCAACCCGGTTCACCCGAAGTGTGCCTGCCCGCCGCCCCCCGTTGGCTTCGTTTCGCAGCGGTTTGGCTTCGTTTCGCAAAACAACCCCCAACGCCCCGGTGATAACATCAAAGTCGCCCCTCGCGGGCATCTGTCCCTATGATCCTCCGTCACCGTCTCCGCACGGCCAGCGCTCTCGCGTCTGCCGCCCTCGTTGGCTCCGTCTGGACCGCCCACTACCTCTCCGCCCAGCCCGCCGCCGCGCCGCCCCCCCTCGAACCCGGCTTCCAGCAAACCGTCAAACCCTTCCTCGACAAGAACTGCAAACAGTGCCACAACGCCGATAACCTCTCTGCCGGCGTCCGCGTCGACCATCTCGATACCAGCCTCGAAGACCGCCACATCCGCCTCTGGGAAGGCATCCGCCACCGCGTCCGCGACGGCAGCATGCCCCCCAAAGGCATGCCCCAGCCCACCGCCGCCGAACGCGAAGCCACCGTCGCCTGGATCACCCGCGCCATCGACATCGCCCGCCTCCGCCCCGCCCCCAAAAACGGACTCGTGCGCCGCCTCACCGTCGCCCAGTACCGCAACACCCTCCGCGAGCTCCTCCAGCTCGAAGACGACCTCACCGAAAGCGTCCCCCCCGACGCCGTCTCCGCCGACGGCTTCGTTAATAATAAAGACACCCTCCAGCTCTCCCCCCTCCTCATCGAGTCCTACCTCGAAATCGCCGAAAAAGCCCTCAACCGCACCATCGTCGACCCCACCCAAAAACCCGCCATCCAGAACTTCCGCATGGACTTCGGCGAGTCCATCAACAAGAACCCCCTGCCCGAAGAGCTCATCCTCGGCGCCGGCAGCCTCCTGCTCGACAACAAAGACTTCACCGTCACCGAACTCACCCCCAAAAAGCCCTTCCCCTTCACGCCCGCCCCCATGCGCACCAACTACCGCTTCATCGAGGGCTACCAGGGCAACGATACGGTCCGCGGCTGGCGCGAGTACTCGAGCATCTACCACTCCGTCTTCGCCTGCATGCGCGGCTCGAACGGCTACCCCAAAGGCAAGCCCTACAGCACCGTCCCCGCCGGCCTTCTCCTCCGTCCCGCCATCCCCAACGAAGAGACCTTCGACGCCGAAGGCACCTACGGCCCCAAAGCCAACTTCAAAATCTCCCTCCGCGAGCTCCCCGACTACGGCCGCTTCCGCGTCACCGTCACCGCCGCCAAGTACAACGACGGCCTCCTGCTCGACCCCGGCGCCGCCCCCCGCACCGCGCCCAACGCCCTCACCCTCTCGGGCCTCCAGGCGCCCCAAACCCTCACCGTCCCGCAGCCCGGCGTCTATCAGGTCGATGTCCACGCCCCCCAGCGCAGCGACAAGTTCCCCGCGCCGGACACCTCCCGGCTCAGCGAAGCCCTCGCCGCCTCCTGGTCTTTTAATGACAAGCCCGAAGGCGCTCTCGAAGGCAACGCCAGCCTGGTCGACTCCCCCTTCGGCAAAGCCCTCGCCCTCCGCGCCGATGGCGATGCCGTCGTCGTCCCCTCGCACGAATCGCTCCGCGTCGGCGCCGGCGCCTTCACCCTCGCCGCCTGGATCCACCCCAAAGCCCCCCGCCGCGCCGGCCTCCTCTCGCTCGGCGGCAACAACTGGACCCCCGGTTGGAGCCTCTCCCTCGGCGGTGGCAACGGCGGCCGCAGCAGCCTCCAATTCGAAACCACCGGCCCCGACAACCAGCCCAACGGCACCCTCACCACCGCCCCCGGCGTCGTCCGCACCGGCTCCTGGCAGCACGTCGCCGTCGTCGTCGAACGCACCCCCGGCCGCTCCCGCCTCTACATCAACGGCTACCAGGTCGCCCAGGGTCAGATCGGCGCCGCCAACCTCGACAACCTCCGCCTGGCGCTCCAGATCGGACGCCTCCCCGGCCAGCCCGCCTTCCGCGGCGAAATCGACGACGTCCGGCTCTACCGCCGCGCCCTCGGCGAAGCCGAACTCCAGGGCCTCCTCGAGCCCGGCCGCAAGCTCGTTCAGGCTCCGCCCGAACCGCCGCAGGAGATCACCCTCACCCTCGGCGATCGCCAGTTCTCCGGCGCCCTCAAGCAGCCCGCCTTCCTCGCCGTTCGTCTCCCCGCCGGCCCGCTCTCCGTCCGCGCCGCCACCAACGGCGCCCTCGGCCTCGATCGCCTCGTCCTCACCCCCATTCCCGCCGCCGACCCCCTCGCCCAGCGCCTCGCAACCTTCGAAAAGCGCAACCCCCGCCTCGGCGTCCACCTCGGCCTCCGCCGCGACTGCGGCAGCACCTTCGCCCCCGTCGGTGCCCCCAAGGTCGTCTCCAGCTTCGCCGACTCCCGCTTCGTTTTCGAAGGCGCCATCCAGAACTACCCCAGCCCCGAAGTCGAAAAGGATAACGTCAACTACCTCGCCGGCGTCCGCGAAATCGCCGTCCGCAGCGAGTACTCCGACGACCGCGACATCGCCCGCCTCCGCCTCCGCTCCGTCGAGTTCGAAGGTCCCTTCTACGAGTCCTGGCCCCCGGCGCCCCACAAAGCCATCTTCTTTGACTCGCCCCGCCAGGCCGACCCCAAAGCCTACGCCCGCGAAATCATCCGCCGCTTCGCCACCCGCGCCTACCGCCGTCCCGTCACCGACGCCGAAGCCGCCAACCTGTTCGCCGTCTTCGACCGCTCCTTCGCCGCCAACGGCAAGTTCCAGGACAGCGTCAAGAGCGCCCTCCAGGTCGTCCTCACCTCCCCGCAGTTCCTCCTGCTGATCGAAAAGAGCGCCACCCCGGCCCCCGAACCGCTCGACCAGCACGAACTCGCCTCCAAGCTCTCCTACTTCCTCTGGAACGGCCCGCCCGACCAGACCACCCTCCGCCTCGCCTCCTCGGGCGCCCTGCGCCAGCAGCTCGACGCCGAGGTCACCCGCATGGTCGCCGACCCCCGCTTCGCCCGCTTCTCCCGCGAGTTCGCCGCCCAGTGGCTCAGCCTCGATAAGTTCAGCGTCCTCGAACCGGACCGCAAACGCTTCCCCAAACTCACCCGCCACAACCGCACTCACCTGCGCCAGGAGCCCATCGAGTTCGTCAGCTACCTGCTCCGCAACAACCTCCCCGTCCGCAACCTGATCAAGTCCGACTTCATCGTCGTCAACGAAGCCGTCGCCAACTACTACGGCCTCGCCGACAAGACCGAAAGCGGCCTCAACTTCGTCGCCGTCGCCCACGGCCGCCGCGAGCTCGGCGGCGTGCTCACCCAGCCCGCCATCCTCGCCGGCCTCTCCGATGGCCGCGAGTCCAACCCCGTCAAGCGCGGCGCCTGGCTCGCCCGCAAGATCGTCGCCGAACCGCCCGCCGATCCCCCGCCCAACGTCCCCGCCCTCAAAGGCGACGAGGGCGGCAAGCTCACCCTCCGTCAGCGCATCGAACGCCACCGCAGCCAGCCCGGCTGCGTCCAGTGTCACCTGAAGATCGATCCCTGGGGCGTCGCCTTCGAAGAGTTCGACGCCGGCGGCCGCTTAAAGTCAGAACCCGCTGATGCTCGCTCGCAACTGCCCGATAAGACAGAGGTGGCCGGCATCGATGACCTGCGGCGCTATCTGGCCGAAGACCGCATCGACCAGGTCGCCTTCAGCGTACTCAAGCATCTGGCCACCTACGCCACCGGTCGCAGTTTGACCTACAATGAAGTCAACTATCTGAAACAGGACGGCCTGAAGCTCAAGGCCAACGGCTACCGGATGCAGGATATGCTCCGCTACGTCGCCACCAGCAAAATCTTCCTTGAAAAGTAGTCGGAGCCCATCATGAGCCTCTCTCGCAAACTCGACCGCCGCGCCTTCCTCACCGGAGTAGGGGGCGCCGCCCTCGCCCTGCCCGTCCTCGACGCCATGGGCGCCGAAGTCACCAGCAAGCCGGCCAAGCGCTTCTGCGCCATCTACACCGCCAACGGCATGTCGCTGCCGCGCGCCGAGCACGACATCAGCGAGTGGAGCTGGTTCCCGGCGCTTGAAAAGGACGGCCAGTTCCAGTTTGGGCTCTCCACCGCTCCACTCAGCCCCTTCCGCCAGCAGCTCAGCTTCCTCGGCGGCATGCACCATCCGAGCGGTCCGAAGGCCGACCCCCACACCTGCTCGGACATGTGGCTCACCGGCGCGCCGCTGCATAACCCGAAGCCCGGCACCTACAACACCGCCGGCCTCGATCAGGTCATCGCGCTCCACACCAAGCAGTACTGCCGCCAGCCCTCGCTGATTCTTTCGATCGACGCCGGCACCGGCTTCCTCTCGCGCACCGGCACCATCTCCTACAGCCTCGAAGGCAAGCCCATCCCGGCGGAAAACAACCCGCGCCGCATCTTCGACCGGCTTTTCCGCGGCGACCGCCAGTCCCTGGCCGCCGAACACGAAAAGCTCCAGCGCCGCATCAAGCTCGTCGACGCCGTCGCCCAAAGCGCCAAGGCGCTCGACCAGCAGCTTGGCAAGTCCGACCGCGAGCGCATGGACCAGTACATGACCTCGCTCAACGAGGTCGAGTCCCGCCTCATCGCCTCTGAGAAGTGGATCGATATCCCGCTCAAGAAGCAGGACTACTCGCACCTCAACCTCGACGCGACCTCCGAAGGGGAGCCGGCCGAGTACTACCGCAACATGTTTGATCTGATCGCGCTCGCCTTTGACGCGGACATCACCCGCTCGGTAGCCTTCATGCTCAACCGCGAAGACGGCATGGGCATCAGCGACACCTTCCCGCTCAAGCTCGGCCTGTCGAAGACGCACCACAACCTGTCCCACGCCACCGATAAAGAGGGCCAGATGCAGTTCGCCAAGTACGACCTGTTCCTGAGCCACCAGATCGCCCACTTCCTCAAGCGCCTCTCCGGCTACCAGGACCGCAACGGCAGCGTGCTCGACAACTCCATCGTGCTGTTCGGCAGCGGCGCCAGCACCACGCACAATCCGCGCAACATCCCCACCCTGGTCGCCGGCGGCGCCAACCTCGGCTTGAAGCACGGCCACTATTGGAAGGGCGGCGAAGCCCGCATGTCGAACCTCTATGTCAGCATGCTGCGCGCCCTTGACGTCCCGGTGGAGTCTTTTGCCGACAGCACGGGCACGCTGAACAGCCCGGTCTTTACTCGCTCTTAACCCGTCATGAATAACCCCCGGAAAATCGCGCTGGTCACCGGCGCGGGCAGCGGCATCGGCCGCGCGGTCAGCCTCGCCCTGCAGGCGGCTAACTACTCGGTTGTCCTCGCCGGCCGCCGCGCCGCGGAGCTTGACGCTACCGCGGCGCAGGCGGTGGCGGGCGGCGGCGAAATGCTGCCGGTGCCCACCGATATCAGCCAGCCCGATCAGGTCGCCGCGCTCTTCGACCGGCTCGAAGCCGCCTTCGGCCGCCTCGACCTGCTCTTCAACAACGCCGGCATGGGCACGCCCGCCATCCCGATGGAAGAGCTCACCTTCGCGCAGTGGAGCGCGGCCGTGGGCGTCAATCTTACCGGCTCCTTCCTGTGCGCGCAGCACGCCATGCGCCTGATGAAAAAGCAGCAGCCCCAGGGCGGCCGCATCATCAACAACGGCTCCATCTCGGCCCACGTGCCGCGCCCCCACTCGGCGCCCTACACCGCCACCAAACACGCCATCACCGGCCTCACCCGCAGCATCTCGCTCGACGGCCGCCCCTTCCGCATCGCCTGCGGGCAGATCGACATCGGCAACGCCGCCACCGAGATGACCCAGCGCATGACCGGCGGCGTCCTGCAGGCCGATGGCAGCCTGCGCCCGGAGCCGCGCATGGACGTCAAACACGTCAGCGATGCCGTGCTCTACATGGCCGGCCTGCCGCTTGAAGCCAACGTGCAGTTCCTCACGGTCATGGCCAGCGACATGCCTTTTATCGGCCGCGGCTAGCCTACACCTTCAAAAACAGCTTCCGCCGGTACATCCACCGCAGCACCCAGTAGAAGACCGCCAGCACCGCCGCCCCGCGCCAGAACGGCGCCAGGCCCGCGCCGGCAAACTCGAAGAACTGCGCCCCCAGATGGATGCGAAACGAGGCGATCACAAACTCCTCCCACAGGTGCGCAATCAGGTACGCCGCCATCGAGTTCATCCCGATCACCACCAGCGGAAACGCCCAGCGCCGGTAGCCCTTCCCGTCGATCACCCAACTGAAGCCCGCCAGCAGCAGGAAGCACAAGCCGCCGCTGAACAGCGTCCAGGCCGGCGTCCAGATCCGCTTGACGATCGGGCAGACGCCCGCCACGTGCAGCAGCAGTCCCGCCGCCACCCCGGCCGCGCCCGCCTGCAGAAACCGCCGCAGCGGCAGCGCCGGCGCGGCTTCGCGCAGCCAGCGTCCGGCCACCAGCCCCAGAATCATCGTCCCCAGCGTCGGAATAAAGCTCAGCGTCAGGTAGCCGCCGCGGTTGCCCTCAAACGGCGTCGCCCGCGGGAACAGGTTCAGAAACCAGCGGTCAAACGCCGCCCCGTAGTTGTCCGCCTTCATCCAGTGCCCGCCGAAGCCCAACTCCGGCGCCACCGGATAGAGCGCCCACACGAGCCAGTAACCAGCCAGAATCGCCCCCAGCGCCACCCACTGCCACCGCGGCGGCCGCCGCCCGAGCAGGAACAGAAACGGATAGCCCAGGCCAATCTGCGTCAGCGTATCTTCGAACGTAAAGTTGGTCTGTTCGCGGTGGGTGCTGCGCAGAAAAATGCCCAGCGCCACCAGCACCAGCGCCCGCCAGCAGGCGTGCCCGAACAGCGCGCCCGCCGAAGCGCCCTGCGCCATGCGCCCGGCCAGCGAGTACGGCAGCGCCACACCCACCAGAAACGAAAACGAGGGCTGAATCAGATCGTGCAGCGAACAGCCCTCCCAGGCGACGTGCGACTGATGATACCCGAGCGTCTGCCAGAACCAGCTCTCCGGATACGCCTTGGCCACCTGCGATAGCGACAGCACCTCGGCCATCATCAGCAGCATCACGAAGCCGCGGTAAGCGTCGAGCGCCTGGTTGCGAACGGGTGCCGAGGTCATGTTATTTGTTCCGAATGCAGTAGATGGCTTTCTGGCTGCGCAGATACAGATCGCCGCTGGCCACGGCCGGGCTGGCGATGAACACCTCGTCCTTCATCGTATTCGTGGCCAGGAGCTCCATCTTGTCGGCAATCTTCATCACCAGCACATCGCCCTCTTCGGTCGATAGATACAGCTTGCCGTTCACCCCCACCGGCGAGGCCTTGAAGTTATACGGCTTCGGCAAACGCTCCTGAAACAGCACCTCGCCCGTCAGCGCGTTCAGGCAGCTGAAGAAACCGTTGTCGCTCACAAAGTAAAGGCGGTCGTTGATGAGCACCGGCGAAGGGGTATAGGAGTTGGCGCGCTTGTTCTGCCAGACGACGGCGTCGGTTCCCGTCAGGTCGCCTTTGCGGCCGAGCCGGATGGCCATGAGATTCGGGTCGCGGTGGCCGCTCATCACATAAACCAGTCCCTTGGCCGTCACCGGCGCGGGAATCACGTTCGTGCCCAGCCCGGCGCACTCCCAGATCAGCTTCCCCGTGGCGAACTCATAGGCCCGCGTCCTGTTCGTCGCCGCGACGATGATCTGCTTCTGTCCCTCGTGCGTGAGCACGAGCGGCGGCGCCCACGCGCTCGGCTCGTCGCGGTCCACCTTCCAGAGCTGCTTGCCGGTGCTCTTGTCGAGCGCCAGCAGGTACGATCCCTCTTCCTGATCGAAGCCCAGCAGCAGGGTGTTGTCATGCAGCACGGGCGCCGTGCCTTCGCCGAAAGCCAGGCGCATCCGCATCGGCGAGAAGCTCTTCTGCCAGGCCGGCTTGCCGTCGATCGTGTAGACGAACAGGCCGCGCGAGCCGAAGAAGGCATAGACGTGCTTGCCGTCCGTCACCGGCGAGTTCGACGCGAAGCTGCCGTAGCGGAAGTGGTAGCCTTCGTGCGGCGTGGCCCGCAGCGCCTCCTGCTGCCAGACTACTTTGCCCGTCTTGCGGTTCAAACACAGCACCAGAAACCGGTGCGGCACGTTGGCCGCAAAGCCGCCGCCCGGCCCGCGTCCCCCGCCCGGCGCCGAAAGCGGCCCCTCGGGTACCGCCGTGGTCACAAAGAGCAGATCGCCCCACAACACCGGCGAAGAGTGCCCCCGGCCCGGTATCTCCGTCTTCCAGGCGACGTTGGGCGACTCGCTGCTCCACGTCGTCGGCGCCTCGCCGCGCGCCATTCCGTTTTCAAAAGGTCCCCGCCAGGAAGACCAGTCCGCCTGCAAAAGAAGAAGGGCCAAGGTGAGCATCATCTTGAGATGCTATCGCACTGTGTGCGCGAAACGGACCGCCCTGGACGGTATCATCGAAGGAGTGGAATTCCGTCCCGGCCCCACGCTGGTTTCGAGCCCGAAGCTGGTCACGCGCATCTTGGCGGCCCTTCTGTGGTCGGTCTGCCTGCCTTGCGCCACCGGCCAGTCCCTTTCACTCGAAGACAAGTACGAAGGCCGCCGCATCGCCTCCATCAGCTACGAACCGGAATCGCAGCCCTACACCCGCCTGCAGCTCGAACGCCTCAACCCGGTCAAGGCCGGCGACCGCTTTGCCAGCGAAGCCGTCTCGGCCGCCATCGAGACGCTGTTCGACTCCGGCCGCTTTGAAGACATCGCGGTCGACGCCGCGCTTACGCCCGCCGGCGAAGTCAACCTCACCTTCCGCACCGTGCCCGCCTGGTTCATCGGCGGCGTCTCGGTCACCGGCGCCGCGGACCCGCCCAGCGATGGCCAGCTCATCACCGCCGCCAAGCTGGAACTAGGACAGTCCTTCACGGAAGACTACCTGATCGACGCCACCCGCAACATTCTCGCCTCGCTCCGCAACAATGGCTTCTACCGCGCCACCGTCGAGCCCCGCTTCTCTTATGACCCCCTGACGCAGCAGGTCCAGATCGACTTCCGCATCGCGCACGGCCAGCGGGCGCGCTTCGCCAATCCCGTCTTCACCGGCGACCACCGCCGCACCGCCGCCAGCCTGTTCCGCGCCACCAACTGGCAGCGCGCCTGGGGCCTTCTCAGCGCGAAACACCTCACCGAGCAGCGGCTGGTCAATGGCCTCGAACGCATCCGCTTCCGCTTCCAGAAAAGCGACTTTCTCATGGCCCGCGTCAAGCTCGAAGGCCTCCGCTACCTGCCTGCGTCCAATCAGGTGGAGCCCGCCGTGGCGGTCCACGGCGGCCCCCGCGTCCGCGTCCGCGCCACCGGCGCCAAACTCTCCGCCGGCAAGCTCCGCCAACTCGTCCCCATCTACCAGGAGCGCACCGTCGACCGCGACCTCCTCGTCGAAGGCAATCGAAACATCGAACGCTACTTCCAGACCCGCGGCTACTTCGACGCCGCCGTCGACTTCGACAACCCCACCAACCCCGGCGACGCCGAACAGACCATCGAATACAACATCGACCGCGGCCTCCACTACAAACTCGTCCATCTCGAAATCACCGGTAACCGCTACTTCGACAGCCGGACCATCGCCGAACGCCTCTCCGTCCGCACCGCCACCCGGCTCCGCTACCGCAGCGGCCGCTTCTCCGATGAACTCCTCCGCAAAGACCTCGACGCCATTCAGACCCTCTACCGCTCGAACGGCTTTCGCGATGCCCGCGTCACCTCCCGCGTCGACAAAAACTACCGGGGCAACCTCGGCGAAGTGGCCGTCTTCGTCGACATTCAGGAAGGACCCCAGGCCTTCATCGCCTCGCTCGACATCGCCGGCGTCAACCCAAAGGATCTCGAACTGGTACAGAGCCAGCTGCAGACCGTCGAAGGCCAGCCCTACGCCGATGTCCACATCGCCGCCGACCGCGACTTCCTGCTGAACTTCTACTTCAACAACGGCTTCCCCGACGCCGCCTTCGAGTACACCGTCAAACCCGCCGGCGCCCCCCACCAGTTCCACGTCCGCTATCTCATCACCGAAGGCCGCCGCAACTTCGTCCGCCGCGTCCTCGTCAGCGGCTACCGCACCACCCGCCCCCGTCTCATCTACGACCGCATCCCCATCGCGACCGGCGACCCCCTCTCCCAAAGCGCCATCATCGAAGCCCAACGCCGCCTCTACGAACTCGGCATCTTCGCCAAGGTCGATATCGCCCTCCAGAATCCCAACGGCCGCGAACGCGACAAGTACGTCCTCTACCGCCTCGAAGAAGCCAGCCGCTACTCTTACACCATCGGCTTCGGCGCCCAGCTCGCCCGCATCGGCGGCGGCAACACCACCCTCGCCGCACCCGCCGGCGCTCCCGGCTTCAGCCCGCGCGTCTCGTTCGGTTTGAGCCGTGCCAACTTCCTCGGCCTCGGCCACACTCTCGGCCTCCGCAGCCAGATCTCCAACTTCCAGAAGCGCATCGCCGTCTCCTACTTCGCCCCGCAGTTTACCGGCAACGAAAGCCTCAACCTCAACCTCACCAGCCTGTTCGACCAGTCCCGCGACGTCCGCACCTTCGCCGCCGAACGTTTTGAAAACTCCATCCAGATCGGCCAGCGCCTCTCCCGGTCCACCAGCCTCCAGTACCGTTACGCCTTCCGTCAGGTCCGCATCGACCGCTCGACCCTGAACATCGACCCCGCCCTCATCCCCGTCTTCTCCGTCCCGGTCCGCATCGGCATCTTTTCGAGCTCCTTCATCCGCGACCGCCGCGACGACCCCATCGAGTCCACCAAAGGCGTCTTCACCACCATCGACACGGGGCTTGCCTATCGCGCCTTCGGCTCCCGCTCCGACTTTGGCCGCCTTCTTATCCGCAACTCGGCCTACCGCCGCCTCTCGCGCGAACTCGTCCTGGCCCAATCCCTCACCGTCGGCAGCATCTACTCCTTCAACACCGCCACCCCCGACGCCAGCGTCCCGCTGCCCGAACGCTTCTTCTCTGGCGGCGGCGCCTCCAACCGCGCCTTTCCCGACAACCAGGCCGGCCCGCGCGACCTCACCACCGGCTTCCCCATCGGCGGCCGGGCGCTGCTCAACCAGAGCCTCGAACTCCGTTTCCCGCTGCTCGGCGATACCCTGGGCGGAGTGCTTTTTCACGACGCCGGCAACGTCTACAGCAGCCTCGGCAAGGTCTCCTTCCGCCTCAAGCAGCGGGATATCACCGACTTTGATTACATGGTCCACGGCATGGGTTTCGGCATCCGCTTCAAGACGCCCGTGGGTCCCGTCCGGCTCGACCTCGCCTACGGGCTCAACTCGCCCCGCTTCTTCGGCTACGAAGGCACGCGAGACCAGCTGATCCAGGGCGGGGGCCGCGCCGTCAGCCAGCGCATCGACCGTCTGCAGTTTCACTTCTCCCTGGGGCAGACGTTTTGACGAACCCGCGCACAACGGACTCGCTTCGACCCGGCGGGATGGGCGCGTTCCTCGCCCTTTGGCGCCGGGCCTGCGCGGCCTGTGCGCTTCTCATGATCCCGCGGCTGCTCGCTCTGTTCGGACTCCTGGCCGCGGCGGCCCCGGCCGAGATCATCGACCGCATCGTCGCCACCGTCGGCCGCAAGGTCATCACCGCCTCCACCGTCCGCCAGCAGATTCGCGTCGCGGCCCTGCTCGACGGCGCCCCCCTCGCCGAAACCCCGGACGCGTTCGCCGCCATGCGCGACCGCCTCATCGACCGCCTGCTGGTCTTCGAAGAGATGCGCGTCAGCCGCTACCCCATCCCCGAGAGCGGCGAAGTGCAGCCCGCCCTCGACCGCGAGGTGCGCGACGCGGGCGGCCCCGCGGGCTGGGCTGCACTCCTCGCGCGCTACCGCGTCACCGAAGAGCAGGTCCGCCTCAGCCTGCGCCACCAGGCCGCCGTCGTCCGCTTCACGCTCAACCGCTTCCGCCCCTCCGTCCAGATCGACCCCGCCCAGATCCGCGCCTACTACGACCAGCGCCTGCCGGCCCAGCCCAAACCGCCCCTCGAAGAGGTCCGCGACCAGATCGAAGCCGTGCTGCGGGCTGAACAGATCAACGTCCTGCTGGGCCGCTGGCTGGCCGACGTGCGGCAGCAGACCCACATTGAAACCTACGAGGAGCCGCAGCCATGAGCCCCTGGCGCCGCCGCCTGCTCCGCTTCGCCGCCGCGCTCGTGCTGCTCCTCACGGGCCTGTTCGCCGCCGGCTTTCTCGTCTTCCAGTCCGCCTGGCTCCGGGAGCAGATCCGCCGCCGCGCGCTCACCGAAATCGCCCGCGCCACGGGCGGACGGCCGGAGATGAGCCGCTTCGACTTCGACCCCACCTCCTGGCAGGTCACCATCGAAGGCTTCGTCCTCCACGGCACCGAACCGCCCGCCGCGCGCCCCCTGTTCCGCGCCCCGCGCATTCGGCTGGGCCTCAAGCTCCTCTCCTTCCTCAACCGCAAGGTGGATCTCCAATCGGTCGAGATCCAGAGCCCCGAGTTCCATCTGCTGCGGCGCGAGGACGGCTCCACCAACCTTCCCTCGCCGGCGGCCGCCCGCCCGCGGTCCGGCGCCCCGCTCGCGCCCGTCGTGGCGCTGGCCATCGACGCCTTCACCGTCCACAACGGCCTGTTTACTTACAACCAGACGCAGGCCCCGTTCGCCTTCTCCGGGCGCGACCTCGAACTCGGTTTCACTTACTCGCCCGACGAGAACCGCTACGACGGCGCCATGCGCTCCAGCGCCTTCACGGCCGACCTGCCCGGCTTCTTCCTGCCTCACTTCGCCGGCGATCTGTCCACCGAACTCTCCGTCTTTGCCGACAGCATCACCCTGCACAAGTTCCGCGCCGACGCCGGCCGCCACTCGGTCGAAGGCCTCGGCGCCATCCGCGACCTGCTCCATCCCAAAATCACGCTCAAGCTTTCGGCCCACTCCGACCTGGCCGAAACCCGGCTCGGCACCGGCCCCATCGCCACGGCCGGCGTCTTCTCCTACAGCGCCGAGGAGAGCTACCGCTACGAGGGCGAAGCCTCCGGCCGCGACCTCGTCACCGGCTATGCCGAAGGCATCAACGTCCGCGGCCGCGTGCTGCTCACCCCGGACGGCGCCCGCCTCACCAATGTCGCCGCCACCTCGCCCGAAGGCCGGTTTACGGGAGAGGTCACCGTGCCCGGCTACCGCGCACTCGCCGTGAAGGGGCAGGTGGCGAATCTCTCTCTCGCCGCCGTCGCCCGCCGCTTGCGACTGACGGAGATGCCCTACTCCGGCGCCATCACGGGCCCGGTCACCGTCGCCGGGCCGCTCGCCGGCCCCTGGGACGCCTCCGGCGATCTCACCATCGCCCCTGGCGCGGGCGGCATTCCCGTCGAAGGCGTGGTGCGCGTCCGCTATCAGCCGGCGCCGAACCAGCTCTCGTTCGCCGACTCCTACCTCGCCACGCCCGCGAGCCGCATCGCTGTCTCCGGCACTCTCAACCAGACGGTCCGCGTCCGCGCTACGACGACTCGCCTCGAAGACTTGCCCGTCAAGAACCTTCCCTTCCGCCTCGAACAGGGTAGCCTGCAGTTTGAAGGCACCGTGACGGGCGATATCCGCACGCCGCAGATCGCCGGGCGCGTGGCGGCCCGCGGACTCCGCTATGACCGGTATCTGGCCGCCAGCGCCGCCGCCACCATCGTGCTTTCGCCCACCCGCCTCGACGTCTCCGGGCTGACCGCCGAGGTAGAGCGCGCCCTGGTCGAGGGCTCCGGCACCCTGCTGCTGGCCGGTTGGAAGCCGGTGGAGACGGCCCCGCTCAACGCCCGCCTGACCGCCCGCAACGTCAATTTCAAACTGATCCCGGCTGAGCTGCCGGTCGTCGGCCTCGTGAGCGGCGCGGCGACCGTGTCGGGCACCTTGCGGACGCCGGAGATCGCCGCCACGCTCGAAGCGCTCCGGCCGCTGGTCCGCGGCGAGCTCTGCGACGCCGTCCGCGCCACCGCCCGTCTGCGCGGCAGCGAGCTCACCGTCTCCTCGCTGGAAGCCGTCCGCGGCGGGGCGAGGCTGAGCGGCAGCGGCCGGGCGGTGGCCGACGGTCCCTTCGCGGCGGAGGTCACCCTGACCGGCCTCACCCTCGCCGATTGGAAGGAGGTGCGCGAGCAGGCGCCCGGCCTCGGCGGCGTGCTCCGCGCCACGGCGCGGCTGGCCGGCGTGATCCGGCAGCGGCAGCCGCAGCTGAGCAGTCTCGAGGTGGACGCCGGCCTCAGCCGCCTCAGCTTCAACAAGAAGCCGCTCGGGGAGCTCTCGCTCAAGGGCCGCACCGAGAACGGCAACTTCGCCTTCGACGCCGCCGGCCGCCTCCGCAATGCGGAGGTCCGCGGGACGGGCAACTACCGCCTCACGGATGGCTATCCGGGCTCGGGCAGCCTCTCGTTTGCCGAACTGCCGCTCGATCTCTGGAACGATCTGCGGCCGGAGCCGCTGCCGTTTACGGGCACCGTCTCGGCGCAGGGCCGCTTCAGCGGACCGGCCTTTGAGCCGGAAAAGTGGCAGGCCGAACTCGCCATCCCGCTACTGGTGCTGCTGCCGGCCCGGGGCGGGCCGGAGTTTGCACTCCGCAACGATGGCCCGCTGCACCTGTCCGCCGACCGCGGCACCATCACCATCAAACGCGCCCGCTTCGTCGCCAAAGATACCAACCTCGCCGCCACGGGCTCCTTCTCGCTGGCGCAGCGCCGCCCGTGGGACCTGCGCATCAACGGCAGCCTGAACCTGGCCGGCCTCAAGAGCTTCAGCTCCGAGATTCTCGCCAGCGGCATCGCCACTGTCGAAGCCAATGTGCGCGGCGAGTTCAGCGATCCGCAGCTGTTCGGCCGCCTCGATCTGCGGGATGCGGCGCTGTCGATCGACGACATCTCCACCGGCCTCGACAAAGTCACCGGCCGCGTCCTGTTTGACCGGCGCCGCGCGACCATCGAAAACAAGCTCACCGCGCAGGCCGGCGGCGGCGAACTCGCGCTGTCCGGCTTTGTCGACTTCGGCGAGGCCGCGACCTTCTACCGGCTGCAGGCCGCGGCCACGGGTGTCCGCATCCGCTACCCCGAAAGCCTTTCCACGGTCGCCGACGCCACGCTCAGTCTCACCGGTTCGGCGACGCAGAGCCTGCTCGGCGGCAACATCACCATCCAGCGCTCCGGCTTTCAACCGCGGACCGACCTGGGCTCGCTGCTTTCCGATGCGGCCTCCAGCCGCGGCGGCGCCCTCTCCACCAACCCCTTCCTCAGCAACATGCAGCTCGATGTGCGGGTCCGCACCGGGCCCAATACGCGGTTCACCACCACGCTCACGAGCGATCTGCAGGCGGACGCGAACCTGAATGTGCGCGGCTCCGCGGCCCGGCCGGTGGTGCAGGGCCGCATTACCGTCAACCAGGGCGAGGTGAACTTCTTCGGCGGCAAGTACACGATCAAGCGCGGTGAGGTGAGCTTCTACAACACCAGCAAGATTGAGCCGGTGCTCGATATGGACGTCGAAACCCGCGTCCGCGCGGTCACGGTGGGCATCAACTTCAGCGGCCCCATCAACAAGCTCAACGTCTCCTACCGCAGCGACCCGCCGCTGGCCCCCACCGAGATCATCGCCCTGCTGACGGTGGGCCGCAGCCCGGACTCGATCTCTTATACGAGCCAAGGCAACCAGCAGAGCGGCAGCTTCCTGCAGACCGGCGCCAACACGCTGCTCGGCAACGCCATCTCGGCGCCCATCTCGAGCCAGCTGCAGCGGTTTTTCGGGGTCAGCCGCCTCAAGATCGACCCGCTCATCTCCGGCCTTGAAGGGACGCCGCAGGCGCGCCTCACCGTCGAGCAGCAGGTGTCGAAGGACGTAACCGTTACCTTTGTCACCACGCTCAACCGTTCGCAGCAGCAGGTGGTGCGTCTCGAGTGGAACCTGAGCCGGGAGTGGTCGGTGATCGCGCTGCGCGATGAAAACGGGTCGTTCGGTCTCGACTTTCAGATCCGCAAGCAGCTGCGTTAACTTACAGCTCGAGCGCGCCGCGGTAACGCATGCTCGTGGTGCGGAACCACTCGCGGACTTCGAAGATCTGCATGTCGACAGCGAACTCGATATCGCCGCGGGACTGCATCAGATCCGGGGTGCGTTCAAAATGAACGCGGATCGTGAGCCCGTCGCCGTACAGTTTAGCTTCGGCCTTGACGGCTTTGGCCAGCGCGCCGCTGTTGCCCACGCGCAGGGTGGCCGAGCGGACGGCGATATCCTCGACGACGGCCGTGCCCTGGTGCGCAATGCCGGCGGGTAGGCCGAAGATCTCGACGACGGCGTACTTTTCCGGGACGCCGATCAGCTCGTTGAGCTTACTCGTGTCGAGCTTTTCCTCGCGCAGGCGGTAGAGCGCCGCCGCCTGCCGCACGGGCAGGGCGCCGGCCCAGCGGACGAGAACTTCGGCGCGGTCGGGCAGGGCGGCTTTGCTCTTGCCGCGGCCGATGCCGCCGAGCGGCCCGGGCCCCTGGTTGACGTTGGCGGGCTGATGGATGGCGCCGGGGATATCGCGCAGGTCGACTTTGCCGGGGTCGCGCTTGGTCCATTCGAGGCGGACCGTGCGCGCCCGCGTCCACGGCGAATTGGTCAAAACCTTAAGGACAGTGTCGTCATTCCAGTCGGGAAAGGCTTTGTTGGGCCAGTCGGCGGCCAGCGCGACGGTGGCCATCAGGAACCAAAACAACCGCATGCTCTTTTAGGATACGTTACCGGGCAGCGGCCACTATACTGAGGAGTAAACAAACCCGCAAAAGGGTCGATAGGGTCAACAGGTGACGGGTGAAACTGCCGGCGCGCATCAGTAAATACGAACTGCAGCACTTTCTGGGCGGCGGCATGTCGGAGGTCTATCGCTCGCGCGATACGGTGTTGGGCCGGACCGTTGCCGTCAAGCTGCTGACGCCGAAGGCGGCGCAGGACGCCGATACGCGCGCCCGCTTTCTGCTCGAGGCGCAGGTGTCGAGCTCCGTGGTGCACGAGAACATCATCACCACCTACGACTACGGCGAAGAGGACGGCATCCCCTACCTCGTGCTCGAGTTCCTCACCGGCAGCACGCTCAAGGAGTACCTGGCGGCCAATCCGGAGCTGCCGCTGCGCCGGCGCGTCTCGATTGGGCTGCAGGTGGCCCGGGCGCTGGAGTACGTTCATTCGCGCCGCCTGGTGCATCGCGACGTGAAGCCGGACAACATTCATGTCGATGCCCAGGGGCGGGCGAAGCTGATGGATTTCGGCATCGTCAAGACCGAGGAGGTGACGCTGACGCAGGCCGGCTTCGCGCTCGGCACGCCGCACTACGTGGCGCCGGAGCTCGTACTGGGGCAGCCGGTGACGCCGCTGGTGGATGTCTACTCCTACGGCGTGCTGCTGTTCGAGATTCTCACCGGGCGCCGCGCGATTGCGGCCGACACGGTGGAGCGCATCTTCTACCAGATTCTGCACGAGCCGATTTCGCTCGACCCGCTCGCCGAGGCGGGCGTGCCGGAACGGCTGATCGCCGTGGTCCGCGCGGCCATCGAGCGGGACCCGGCGAAACGAAGCCAGAGCATGGCGGAGGTGGCGGCGGAGCTGGAGGCGTGGCTGCAGAGTAATCCCACGCAGGCCAATCCCACACCGGCCATGGCGCTGCCGGAGCGGCGCCGGGTGCGTCTCGATAACCGGCTGCTGGGCGGGGCGGTGGCGCTGGCTGCCATCACCGCGTTGGGGCTCGGTTACCTGCTGATCCAAGGGGGAAAGGCGGAGGCGCGCCTTGAAGATCACCAGCATCTGGACGACCCGGCCGGCGACATGGTGCTCATCCCCGCCGGCGCCACCCGGTTTGGCGCCGACAACACGCTGATTCCGGTGCCGGCCTTCTACCTGGACCTGACCGAGGTGACCAACGAAGCCTACGGCGTATTCTGCAAAGCGACGGGCCGGGCTCTGCCGAAGGATTTTCCTGCTGACCAGCCGGGCCTGCCCGTGGTGAATGTCACCATCGCGGACGCGCAAGCGTTTGCGGCCTGGGCCGGCAAGCGCCTGCCCACGACGCTTGAATGGGAGCGTGGCGCGCGCGGCGACGATGGCCGCCCGTTTCCGTGGGGCGCCCAGCATAAGCCGGAGATGGCCAACGTGCGGGACAACCCGGACCGGAAGCGCCAGAACGCTGTTTCAGCCGATGCCTACCGCACCGGCCGCAGTCCGTTTGGCGTGTATCAGATGATCGGCAACGTGAAGGAGTTCACGGCGGACCGCGCCACGCCAACGGCGCTGGCCATCCGCGCGTTTGCCACCGAAGAGCCGGCGTGGCACGTCGTCAAAGGCGGGTCGTTCGCCAGCGGGTTGGCCGAGGCGGTAACTTTTGCCTTTGAGCCGATCCCGGCCAGCCACTCGGCCCCGGATCTGGGCTTCCGCTGCGCCCGGACGCCGTAACCGCCCCCGGCTCACTCAGCCGGGGTGAACAGGCCAAACGTGAACACGTGGGTGGCCGAGCAGATGGTCACGTACTGCTTGCCATCGACCAGGTAGGTGATGGGTGAAGCCGTAATGTTCTGGCTCGTGCCGAAGTGCCAGAGGTGCTTGCCGGTCTTCGCATCGGCCGCCACCAGGTGGCCCGCGTCATCGCCGAACAGCACCACGCCGCCGGCCGTCGAGACCGTGCCGGCCCACGCCGTGGCCGGGCCGGTCATCGGATACTGCCAGACCCGTTTGCCGGTTCGCGGATCAATCGCCCGCAGGAACATCTGGCCCGGTTCAGCCGGAATCTGCTCGCCTCCGGTGCCGGCAAAGCCCGTCATGGGCTTGGGCTCCTTGGCAGAAGAAGAGTAGATGTCGCACTGCTCAAGCGTCGGCAGGAAGAACAGGCCCGTCGCCGGGTTATAGGACGGCGACATCCAGTTCGCGGCGCCGCGCACCGCCGGGCAGGCGCGGGTGCCGCCGGGCGTCGGGTCCTTGTCCGGGTTGAGAATCGGCACGCCCTTGGCGTCGATGCCCTTGGCCCAGTCCACCTTATCGGCGAACTGCGTGGCGCGGAGAAACTCGCCGGTTACGCGGTCCAGCACGTAGAAGAAGCCGTTGCGGTTGGGGTGCACCACCACCTTGCGCGGCTTGCCGTCCCAGGGGATGTCGAGCAGCACGGGCCAGGACTGCGCGTCCCAATCGTGCGTATCGTGCGGGGTGAACTGAAAGTGCCACTTCAGTTTGCCGCTGTCGACATCGACGGCGATCAGCGAATCCGAGTAGAGGTTCGCGCCGAGGCGATCGCCGCCGTAGAAGTCGGGCCAGGGGTTGCCGGTGGTCCAGTAGAGCAGGTTCAGCGCGGGGTCGAAGGTGCCCGACAGCCAGGTGGCCGCGCCGCCCCAACGGAGGGTCACGTCCTTGCTCCAGGTTTCGGCGCCCGGTTCGCCTTTGGCGGGGACGGTCCAAAGCGTCCAGAGCTCCTGGCCGGTTTCGGCCGCAAGGGCCTTCAAAAAGCCCCGCGCGCCGCTGTCGCCGCCGCCCATGCCAACGATGATCTTGTCCTTCACGGCAAAGGGCGCCATGGTGGCGAAGTAGCCGTCTTTGGTGTCGGCGTACTTTTTGTGCCAGAGCACGGCGCCGGTTTTGCGGTGGAGGGCGACCAGGTGGCAGTCGGTAGTGACGAAGTAGACTTTATCGCCGAGGATGGCCGGGCCGCGATTGACGCGGGAGCCTTCGGCCTGCTCGTCGCGGTAGACCCAGATTTTGCGGCCCGTGCGGGCGTCGAGGGCGTGGAGTTGGTTCGAATTGGTGACGTAGAGAATGCCGTCGTAGACCACCGGTACGGACTCGAGCTTCTTGGCGTCGGGCACGTGGTAGACCCATTTGGGCGTGAGGTTCTTCGCCGTCGCCGTGTTGATCTGGGTGAGCGGGCTGTGGCGCTGGCCGGAGTAGCTGCCGGCGTAGGTGAGCCAGTGGGCGCCCGGTCCGGCGAGGATGTCGTCGTACTTGACCTGGGCCGAGGCCGCGGCCGCGACCAAACCCATCCATAAAAGCAAGCGCATTACTGTTCTCCCCGCGCCGATTGGCGGCTCAAAAATTTCACGAGATCCCGCCGCTCGGCCGCCGTCAACCGCGCGCGATAGTCCGCGGGCATGGCGCTGCCGGGCAGGACGCGGGAGTCGGTCACCTCGGCGGCTTTGACGAAGTGGAGTTCGCCTTGGTCGTCCTGCAGCGTGTAGGTATAGGTCGTGTAGTCGCGCAGTACGCCCGAGAGTGTGCGGCCGGAGCGGAGGTGCAGCGTGGCCTGCTGATAGCCCGGGGCCACGCGTTTACCCGGGTCGAGGACAGCTTCGCGCAGCAGGTTCAGGGGCCGCTGGTGACCGATGCTGGTGAGGTCCGGCCCGCTGACCCCGCCGCGGCCGGCGATCGCATGGCAGCGGGTGCAGCCGCCCTTGCCAAAGTAGATGGCGGCGCCGGCTTTCTCGTCGCCCTCGACGGGGATTTCGTAGGCCGGGGCCGAAAGGCCGCGGACGAAGGCCAGAATCTGCCACAGCTTCTCGTCGGGCAGTTTGGTCGGCGGCATGTCGGTGCCGGCGAGACCGAACTTCAGGGACTGAAACAGGGCCTCGTCGCTCGACCGGGAGACGGCGCGGCCGCCCATCAGATTGGGCCCGCGGCCGCCTTCGCCGGTGAGGCCGTGGCAGCCGGCGCAGGAGTTCATGTAGAGTTGGCGGCCGGCGGCGACGTCCTCCGGCTTGAGGGGAGCACGCTGCGCGAGCGCGACGGCGGCGCAGGCGGCCAGCATCAGAATACGCATAGGGAACCTACCAGATTGTATGCGATTGGCGAAGGGTTAGCTTTCGACGCGGTTCCAACTGCCGATGACGCGGGTCTGCTTTTCGAGTGTGAGCAGGCTGAGCGAGGCGGTGCTCAGCGCCAGGCGCCGGGCCATCTCCCGCGGTTCGCCCTCAATCCAGACCGCGGCGAGGATGCGCAGCAGATGGCCGTGGGCGAACAGCAGCGCGGGGCCGGGCGCGGCCAGGCAGCGGTCGAGCACGCGGCGGGCGCGGGCGGCCACCTCTTCAATCGATTCACCGGCGGGCGGCCCGTCCCGCCAGAGGTTCCAATCGGGCCGTTCGCTCAGGAACTCGGCCGTGGTCCGGCCTTCGAGGTCGCCGTAGTGCCACTCGGCCAGGTCTGGCTCGACGGCGGCCACAGCGTCGTAGCCGGCGATGCGGCAGGTCTCGCGGGCGCGTTGGAGGGGGCTCGTGAGGACCAGGCCGAACTCTCTTCCATTGAGGAGGCGGCCGAGCGATGCGGCCTGGGTTTCGCCGTGGGCGGTCAGGGGGATATCGGTGCGTCCCGTGTGCTGCCCGGAGAGGGTCCAGGCGGTTTCGCCGTGCCGTGCTAACCAGATTTGTGCAGAAACCTTCATTTCGCCTTTATACTGCCAATGATGCCTCTGGTGCTTATTTTGTTGCTTGCCGGTTTGTTGCAGGCGTTTCCGCAGCAGGTTCGCAAACGGTTCGATGGCGATCCGAACCAGCCGGTGCGCCGCGTGACGGCCATCCGGATCAGCGACGACGGGGAGATCCGCGCGATCAGCGAGGGGAGCCTCTATGTCTACGCCCAGGGCCGCTGGCAGGCGCCGGTGCCCGCCGCCGAGACCTGGACGGCGGAGCTGGCGCCGGAGCCCGCTGGACTGCCTGTGCAGCCGGCCACGGCCTCGGCCCGGCAGGCCGACGGCAGCCTGTGGATTGGGACGGCCAAGGGCCTCTTCCATCAGTTGGGCGGCGACTGGGAGTACCGGCAGGGGCAGCGCTGGCTGCCGAACGATGAGGTGCTGGCCGTGGCGGTGAATGCGCGGGGCGATGTGGCGGTGGGGACGGCGGCGGGGGTTGGGCTGATTCAGATCCGGGAGATCACCTTTGCCGAAAAGGCGCGTCTGTACGAGGAGGCGATCGACAAGTTCCACCGGCGGACGGAGTTCGGCTATGTGCTCGAGCGCGGGCCGCGGGGGGTGCGCGATAGCGATAACGACGGGCTGTGGACGTCGATGTACGGGGCCGCGCAGTGCTTTGCCTACGCGGTGAAGAAAGACGCCGCCTCGCTCGAGAACGCGCGAAAAGCCTTCCGGGCGCTCGCCTTTCTGAGCGAAGTGACGCAGGGCGGGACGCCGGCGGGGCTGCCGGGCCTGGTGGCGCGGACGATTCTGCCCACCTCGGGGCCGGACCCGAACGCCAAAGCCTACACGCGCGAAACCGATGCGGCGATGCAGAAGCGCGACCGGAAGTGGAAGACGCTGGTGCCGCGGTGGCCGAAGAGCGCGGACGGCAAGTGGTATTGGAAGGCCGATGTCTCCTCGGACGAACTCGACGGGCACTTCTTCTTCTACGGCCTCTACTACGACCTGGTGGCGCAGACGGCGGCGGAAAAAGAGGAGGTGCGGAAGGTGGTGCGGCGGATCATCGACCATCTCGTCAAGCACGACTTCAACATGATCGACTGGGACGGCAAGCCGACGCGGTGGGGCGTGTTTTCGCCGGCGCAGTTGAATCGCGAAAAGGATTGGTGGGCGGCGCGGGGCCTGAATTCGCTGAGCATTCTGGCCTATCTCAAAGTGGCCCACCATGTGACCGGCGACAAGAGGTACCACGAAGTGGCGCAATGGCTGATCAAGGAGCACGGCTATGCGCAGAATGCGATGTTCGCCAAGCTCTCGCAGGGCGTGGGCGACGGCAACCAGAGCGACGACGAGATGGCCTACATGGATTACTGGAGCCTGCTGCAGTATGAGCGGGATCCGGAGTTGGTGGAGCGCTACGCGTACTCGTTGCACCGCTACTGGGGCCTGGACCGGCCGGAGGTGAATCCGTTTTTCAACTTCACGGCGGCGGCGCTGCTGAAGGGCAAGCGCTACGATGATACGCATACGCTGTACGACCTGACGCCGACGGGGCCGTGGCTCGAACAGGCGCTCGACACGCTGCGGCGCTTTCCGCTGGACCTGCATAACTACGCGCTGACGAACAGCCACCGGAACGATCTACGCCGTCTGGCGGCCAGCCGGGGTACGAAGCGCAACGGGCGCGTGCTGCCGGTGGACGAGCGGCAGGTGTTCCATTGGAACCACGACCCGTTCCGCCTGGACTACGGCGGGGACGGGGGAACGCTGGCGGATGGGACCTCGTATCTGCTGCCGTACTACATGGGCCGCTACCTGGGCTTTGTGAAAGACTAGGGCGGCCCACGGAGGTTAAAAGATCAGCTTCAGGGCGAACTGCACGTAGCGGGGATCGAACGTGTTGGTCACCCGTCCGAAGTTGCCGCTGGCGAGGCTGACTTCGGGCTGGGTGAAGTTGGTCTTGTTGAACAGGTTGTAGAACTCGCTGCGGAACTGGAGCCGGGCGGATTCGTTGATCACCGGCAGGGCAAAGCTCTTCGAGAGGACGAGGTCGGTCTGGTAGAGCGGATAGCCGTAGGCGACGTTGCGGCCCAGGTTGCCGAAGGGATTGGTCACCGGGGGCGTGGCGAGGTTGGCGCGGTTGAAGTAGTTGGTGAAGCTGCGCTGGCCGGCCGGGGCGAGAACGCCGATGGTGCCGTCGATGACGTTGGGGCGGAGCGCGACGTTGCCGAGGAAGTCGGGCTGGCCGTCGGAGAGGATGCCGGCGGCGTCGGGGTAGCGCAGGTTGAGCGGCAGGCCGCTTTGGGAGTTGACGATGGCGCTGGTCTGCCAGCCGCCGACGATGGCGTCGAGCGCGGCGGGGAGCTGCGAGCCAAAGCGGCGTCCTTTGCCGTAGGGAACATCGAGCACGAAGCTGGTGGTGTTGTTCCAGCGCTGGTCGAAGCTGGAGGCGCCCTTGTCGTTGGCGACGTTGCGGATGTCCTGCGGGTTGGGGCTGCCGCCGACGGAGCCTTCGAGCACCTGGCCGACGGTATCGATGGCCTTGCTGTAGGTGAAGGAGTTCAGCAGGGTGACCCATTCGCCGCGGTGTTCGAACTTGACCTGGAGCGAGTTGTAGTTCGAGAAGGCGGCGGGGACGACGGCCGTGATGTTGTTGAAGCCCTGGTAGGGGCGGCGCGCGAGGAGAGTGCCGAGGGTGGTGAGGCCCTGCGTGAGTTCGGCCTGGGTGATGGGCCGGGCCTGGTTCAGGTCGCCGAGCACGGGGAGGTGATCGGCCCGGTTACCGACGTAGGCCACGTCGAGGAGCGTGTTCTTGAACAGGGTCCGCTGCAGGGTGAAGTGCCAGTTCTGGACGTAGCCCCAGGGGGTGTTGCGGTCCATGTGGAGGATGACGTTCGAGCCGGGGTTGGTGGGGTAGCCCTGTTCGCGGGTCCGGAAGCAGTTCGAGAAGGCGTTGGCCACGCAGAGGTTGCCGAGCTGGGCGGGGCTGTTCAGCGCCGAAAAGCGGGTGACGAACGGGGCGTTGGTGCTGAGGTACTCGGCCGAGGCCATGCGGTTCCAGTAGTTCCAGCCGAAGCCATAGCCGCCGCGGAGAACCGTCTTGGCGTTGAGCTGATAGGCGGCGCCGAAGCGGGGGGCGAAGTTGTTCCAGGTTTGGCGCTGGAGCGTGCGGTTTTCGATGCTGCCGCCGGTGGCGACGACGAGCTTGTTCTGCGCGGGGTCGAAGTTGGCGAGGTTGTTGTTGGCGTCGTAGGCGGGGGTGGTCATCTCATAGCGCAGGCCCAGATTGAGGGTGAGCCTGGTGTTGACCTTGAAGTCGTCCTGCAGGTAGAACCAGTGAGCCTGCTGGCGGACCTGAGCCTGCACTTGCGTGGCGAACTGATAGGAGCTGCGGGCGCCGAAGTAGAAGTCGGCGAGGGAGTGGACGGTGTTGGCGCTGGCGCCGGCAAGCGCGCCGAGGTTCTGTCCGGGAAGACGGGAGTAGAAGCCGCCGTAGCCGTCGATGCCGTACAGGGGGTTGGTGTCGTCAACCACGATGGCCATGCGCAGCAGCTCATAGCCCATTTTGAGGTTGTGGCGGTTGCGGATCTTCGACAGGTTCAGGCGGGAGTTGATGGTGGTGGGGAACTGGGCCTGCGGGTTGGTGGACTGGCGGCCGAAGCGGGGGAAGCCCTGGATGTCCTGCGGAGTGATGCCGCCCTGGATGCGCGGCCCTTCGGGCAGGCCGGTGATGCCGAACAGTTCGCGCATCGACGGGCCGCCGACGAGCGCCGGCAGGCGGTCCATGCCGAGACGGGTGACGGCGAAGCGGTATTCGAGCACTTCGGTGGGCGACTTGGTCCAGGTGAGGCCGGCGATGCCCTGCTGGTTGAAGGTATCGAGATTGCCGAGGTTGTTGCCGCCGGCAAAGCCGGTGATGAGGCCGGGGGCCTGGATGTTCTGGCGGCGATGGGCGTAGCGGAAGAAGGAGTTCAGATTGGCCGAGAGGGTGTGATCGACTTTGACGGCGCCTTTGTTGTCGGTCAGGCGGTTCTGATCGAAGTTGCCGAAGTTGGTGCCGATGCCGAGGGCGCCGCCGCCTTCGCGGTTAGCCTGGGGCAGTTCGGCGAGTACGCGGCGGGCGAAGGGCGTCATGGGAATGGCGGTGCCGGCGGGGAAGACGGTGCCGGCGGCGATGGTGCGGCCCTGATCGTCGCGGAAGCTGTAGGGGGCGCGGACGTCGAGCGGCAGGATGCCGGCGCGCATGGTGGAGGTGGGCACGGAGGTAAGGGCAAAGGGGGCGATGGACCAGCGGGAGCCTTCGTAGTCGGCAAAGAAGAAGGTCCGGTCCTTCACGATCGGACCACCCACGGCGGCGCCGAACTGGTTGCGCTTGTTGATGGGCTTGCGGTTGAGGGTGGGCTTGAAGAAGCCGGTGGCGTTGAGCTTCTCGTTCTGGAGGAACTCCCAGAGGGCGCCGTGCAGGGTGTTGGTGCCGGACTTGGAGGCGACGTTCATGACGGCGCCGCCGGAGCGACCGAACTCGGCGGAGTAGGCGTTGACGATGAGCCGGAACTCGGCCACGGAGTCGGGCGAGGGCTGGATGGACTGGTTCGAGAAGCCCTGGTTGGTGGTGCCGTAGAAGTTGTTGTCGATGCCGTCGAGCAGGAAGTTGTTCCAGACCGAGCGGAGGCCGTTGACGTTGTAGGAGCCTTCGCGGCGGAAGGCGATGGAGCCCTGGTTGCCCGACTGCGACTGGCGAACGCCGGGGGCGAGCAGGGCGAGATTGGCGTAGGAGCGGCCCTGGAGCGGGAGTTCGACCACCTGGCGGGCGGCGATCACTTGGCCCTTCGAGGAGCTGTCGGATTCGAGCAGCGGCGCGGTGGCTTCGATGGTGACCGTTTCGCTGACGGTGCCGACGCGCAGTGAGAAATCGACCCGCTGGCGGGCGTTGACGGTGAGGGTAACGTTCTCGACGGTGGCGATGGTGAAGCCGGTCTTTTCGGCGGTGACCTTGTAAGCGCCGATACGGGCGGAGGGGAAGACGTAGTCGCCGGTTTCTCCGGTTTCGGTGGAGAGGGTGAGGCCGGTTTCGGTGTTCCGGAGCGTTACTTTGGCGGCGGCGATGGCGCCTCCCTTTTCATCGCGCACCGCGCCGACCACGGCCGCGGAGTCGAATTGACCGTACGCCGAAGCGAGGAGAAGCACGCTGAGCAGAGCGGCGCGCAAGGGTTGTTCGAGGCGCGTAGGGTAGTAGGATTTGGCGATCATGGCGTTCCTTCGTGAAGATGACAGAGAGAGCTGAACAGGGCGTTACGGTTGCGTGAATCTTGCGTTACGCTACGAGAAGGAGGCAAGCGATGCGGCGGCAGGGAAGGATTTCCGCGGTGCAAAAACGCGATGGTGCCCGGGCGCCGATGGTGAAGCGTCTGGACAAGGCGCTGGGCTTGCAGTTCCCGGCCGGAGCGATGTTGATCGCCTCGCCGCTGGCCGTGGCCGAAGCGGTGGAGCAGGTTCCGGCGGGCCGGGTGATCACCATGGGTGGTCTGCGCGCGCAGTTGGCCGAGCGTTACGGCGCCGAGTACACCTGCCCGCTCACGACCGGGATCTTCTTGCGGATTGCGGCGGAGGCAGCGGTTGAAGAGGGGGACGGCGGCAGGCAGACCCCGTATTGGCGGGTGGTCCGCGATGATGGCCGGCTGCTCGACAAGCTCCCCGGAGGCGCCGCGGCGCAGGCGAAGCTGCTGCTGGCCGAGGGCGTTGCGTGCCGGGCTGCGGGAGCGCGGGGCTGGCGTCTGGCGCCCGGCGTACTGCCCTAAGCCAGCAGCGGTTTGACGAGCTTGCCTTCGTTGATGATCTTCGCCGGGCGGCCGATGGGGGTCTGGTATTCGTGGCTCGCGTCGATGCCGAGGATGTGATAGAAGGTGTGCAACAGGTCTTCCGGTTCCACCGGCAGATCGGTGACTTCGGTGGCCGTTTTGTCCGTTGCGCCGAGGATGCGGCCGCCGGTCATGCCTGCGCCGGATAGAACAATCGACCAAGCTTTGTTGTGATGGTCGCGACCGGCATCAGCGTTGATCTTCGGTGTGCGGCCGAACTCACCCATGCCAATGACGAGCGTCGAATCGAGTAGGCCGCGGTCATGCAGGTCGGTGACGAGGGCGGCGTAGGCCTTGTCGAACTCCGGCAGCAGCACCTTCTTGCAGATGTTGAAGTTGTCGCCGTGCGTGTCGTAGTTGAGCCAGCCCTTGGCGACGGTGACGAAGCGGACCCCGTGTTCAACGAGGCGCCGGGCGAGCAGGGCGCCCTGGCCGACCGGCGTGCGGCCGTAGCGTTCGCGCAGCGCGGCCGGTTCGGACTGGATGTCGAAGGCCTTCTTCGCCGTGGGCGAACTGAGCAGGTCGTAGGCTTTCTTCGAGAACTCATCGAGGGCGGCGAAGTCGGGGCTGGCTTCGACGCTGCGGAATTTGGCGTCCATCTGCTGGACGAGGAAGCGGCGGTTGTCGACGCGCGCCCAGTCGACATCGACGGGCAGGGTGAGGTCGCGGACCTGGTAGCCGGTCGCGTTGGGGTCGCCGGCGATGAAGGGGTTGTGCGCGCCGCCGAGATAGCCGGCGCCGTAGGAGGGGAAGGTGTTGGGGACGGCGACGTAGGGCGGCAGACCGTTCTTGGGGCCGAGCTGTTGGGAGATGACGCTGCCCATCGAGGGGAACTCAAGGGTGGGGAGCGGGAGGTAGCCGGTGAGCAGGTAGTTGATGGCGCGTTCGTGGTTGTTCTCTTTCGAACGGACCGAGCGCAGGACGGTGACCTTGTCCATCATCTTCGCCATCTCCGGCAGGTGTTCGCAGATGTGGAGGCCGGGGACGTTGGTGGGGATGGGTTTGAACTCGCCGCGGATCTCGGCCGGGGCGTCGGGCTTCATGTCGAAGGTGTCGAGCTGCGGGGAGCCGCCGCTTTGCCAGAGCAGGATGCAGCTGATGTTCTTCTTCTTGGCGGCCGTGGCGGCGCGGAGGGCGTTGGCGACGGAGACGCCGCCGACGCCGAGCGAGCCGATGCGGAGGAAATCGCGGCGTCCAAAGATATCGGTCTGGTTGGTGATCTTCATCGGTATGGCTCCGGCGCTAATGATTGTAGAGAAACTCTTTGGTGTTGAGAAGGGCCCACAGGACGTCTTCGGCGCCCTGCTGGCGGTTGGCGGCCTTGCGGATGGCGTTGCGGGCGGCGGCGAGCTCTTCGGCGTCCGGGAAGCGGGTGAGCGTGCGGAGGTAGAACTCTTCGATGAGGGCGGCGTCGTCGGCGAACTGGCCGAGGGCGTGGCGGACGTAGCTGCTGGTGCTGGTGACCTTGCGATGGGCGGTGTCGCCGCCGATCATGTGCAGGGCCTGGTTGAGCGTGGGTTCGTTTTTGCGTTCGCAGACGAGCTGGCGCGAGGGGCGGTCGAAGACCTCGAGGAAGTAGCTTTCGATTTCGGGTTCGGGCAGCGCGGCGGCGCGGGTGCCGGGGTACATGGCGCGGAAGGATTCGGGCACGGCGGTGGCGAGCGAGATGGCGTCGAGCAGTGGTTCGGCGCTGAGCCGCTTGGGATAGTAGCGGGAGTAGGCCATCGTGTCCTGCTTGTTGCCGGGGACGGGCACGGAGGAGAGCTGATAGGTGCTCGAAAGGGTGATGGTTTTGATGAGGTGATGGAGGTCGAAGCGATGCGCAGCGAAGTCCCGGGCGAGGGCGTCGAGCAGCGGTTCGTTCGATGGGGGATTGGTGACGCGGAAGTCGTCGACCGGTTCAACGAAGCCGCGGCCGAAGAACAGGCGCCACATGCGGTTGACCATGGCGCGGGCGAAGTACGGGTTGTCTTTGGCGGTGATCCAGGCGGCGAGAAGCTCGCGGCGGTCGGTGAGCCCTTCGGGGGCGAGCTGCGGGCCGTCGAGCGCCTTGGGCAGATAGACCTTTTTGGTTTCCGGATGCTGGAACTGGCGCGGGAAATCGACGACCAAAGCGCGTTCGTTATTGCGCGGGCCACCGCCTTTGTAGCGCACCTGCGAGAAGAAGGCGGCAAGGCCGGCGAAGTCGCTCTGCTTCCAGCGTTCGAGTGGATGGTTGTGGCAGCGGGCGCAGCCGATGGAGACGCCGAGGAAGAGCTGGCTCGTCTTTTCGGCCAGATCGAGCTCCTTCTTCATGATGGGGTAGTAGTTGGTGGCCGGCGCTTCGTACATGTTGCCGCTCGAGACGAGCAGGGAACGGACGAACTGGTCGTAGGGGACGTTGGCGCGGAACTGCTTCTGCAGATACTCGGTAAAGGCGTAGGGTCCTTTGTTGTAGAGCAGCTGTTTGGTGTTGTCGAGGTGGTCGCCCCAGTACATGGCCCAATACTCGGCGTATTCGGGGCGGTGGAGCAGCGCGTCGACGGCCTTGGCGCGCTTGGCCGGGTCTTTGCTGGCCAGGAAGGCGCGGGCTTCGGCCGAGGTGGGGATGGTGCCGATGATGTCGAGGTAGACGCGGCGCAGGAAGGTCGCGTCGTCAGCCGGGGCCGAGGGCGGAATCTGCAGGCGCTGGAGCTTGGCGTTAGTGTGTTCGTCGATGAGGTTGCTGACGGGCAGCGGGGCCACCGCGCGCTGCTCCAGCACGACGGCCACTTTGGCGACGCCAGCGACGCCGGGGCCGCGGACGACGATGGCCGTTTCGCCGCCGCGTTCGGCTTTGACGATGCCGGCAGCGGTGATGGAGGCGATCGAGTCGTTGTTGGTGGAGAACTTGACGAGGTGGGTGACGTCGGCTTCGGCGCCGTCGTCGAAGCGCGCGGTGACGAGGAGTTTGCGGGAGGCGTCTTTGCCGGTGAGGGTCAGCGTGGCGGGGGTGACGCGGAGGGCGGTCATCTTCCGTTCGTGTTGGGGCGTGCGGGGCGCGCCGTCGCGGAGCCAGGCGAGCAGGGCCTGGTAGTCCGGCGACTTGGCCGAGAAGAGTTTGCCGCCGCCGTGGGGCGTGGGGCCCATGGTGGGCTTGAGCAGCAGGAGGCTCTTTTCGGGATCGGTGCGGTTGACGCGGCGGCCGTTGTGGGCCGTGGCGATCATGTCGTAGTCGGGTTCGGGTTCAAAGCCGAACAGGGAGAGCTTGAAGCCGTTTTTGCCGTTGAGCGCGCCGTGGCAGGAGCCGCCGTTGCAGCCGTACTTGGTGAGGATGGGGAGGATGTCGCCGGCGAAGCTGCGGGGGATGGGGGCGGCGGCGCGTTGGACGAGCGCGGTGGTGGTGGCGGAGTGTCCCTGCCAGGTGACGCGGATGGGGCTGCCGCCGTTGGCGAGAGCGGTGACGACGCCCTGCGGGTCGACGCTGGCGGCTTGGCCGGTAGCGGTGAAGGCGGCTTCGGCGGTGACCTCGCGGGCGGTGCCGTCGGGATACTCCGCGGTGACGACCAGGCGCTGCCGGGCGCCCTGGCCGAACAGGAGCGGGTTTTCGGGCGTGATTTTGAGCTTGGCGGGGGCGGCCCAGAGGCCGAGGGCGAGCAGACCGGAGAGGAGACGCATTAATCCACCTGCAGAGTGATCTTGGGAGCTTCCTGGGTTTGGCCGGCGGCGGCGCCGAGGATGGCGACGCGGGGGGCGCGGCCGAGCGGCGCCTGGGCGGAGGCGGTTACTTTCAGTTGTACCAGGGTCTTGTCGGCCGGGGCGGTGACGGCTTCGAGCGTGACGCCGGGCGGGAGGTTTTCGGCCGTGAAGGCGATGGGTGCGGCGAAGTCCGTTTCGCGGCGGATGGCGACGGGGATCAGCGCGGAGCCGCCACGGGGTACGTTGACGTTGGTGGCCTGCGCTTCGAGGGAGAAGTTGGGTTTTTCGCTGATGGTGACGAGGGCCTTGTCGACGCGGGCGAAGGTGGCGCCTTCGCCGCCGCCGCTGCTGACGCGGACCGAACGCCAGGCGCGTTCGCTCGGGCTGCTGACCGTGACGAAGCCGGCCGTGCCGGGCTTGCCCGTGGCGCGGAGAAGGAAGGTGGCTTCGTCGCGGCCGGCGGGGATGGTGACCGGGTCGGCGGTGATGCCGGCCGGGAGGCCGGAGAGGGAGAGGGCGATCGGCTCGCTGTGGCCATCGAGGCGCTGCACGGAGACCGTCCATTTGGTCTCGCCGCCGGGGTGGACGTGGGGCCGTTCGTTTGCGAGCTGGAGCGTGTAGGAGGGCTGCGGGGGGCGGACGAGGAGCTGATAGGGCGCGCGTTCGCCGGCCACCTGGACGGTGTTGCGGAGCTCGACGGTGTATTCGCCGGCCTCTTTGAAAGTGTGCTGCAGGCGGGGGTCGCGCTGGTAGAACTGGCCGCCGACGTAGTTGAAATCATCGTTCAGAGCGAGCTGTTTGCCGGCGTCGTCGAGCAGGCGCATAGTGAGGTCGACGGGGGAGCCGAAGCGCTGACCGCGGACTTCGAAGACGAGTGTCTGGCCGGCCGCGGCGGTGAAGCGGTAAAGATCGGGCTGGCGATACTTGGCGACGCCGGGGATAGAGACGGGGGGCGAGATGCGATCGCCGCCGGGGTGGCGGGGTGTGGAATCGATGAGGAGTTCGACGGGGTTGGAGCGGCCGCCCGGGGTGAGAAGCGTGAGGTGGACCGAGCCGTTGGCGGTGGCGGCGGGGACGCGAAGGCGGGCGCGGGCCGAGGCGCCGTCCATCGACAGGATGGTCCCCGCGGCTCCTTCGAGGCGGGCTTCGCCGTAGAGGCCTTCGCCCAGGAGAGTGACCTCCTGCTCGACGCCCGGCGGGATGGCGAGCGGGGAGACGGTGTCGAGGTGCGGAGCCTGGCGGATATCGAGTTCGTAGGCGAAGGCGGGGTCGAGGCGGACGTGCGTGGGTTGGACGACGACGAGGTATTCGCCGGCTTCGGCGAACTGGTGCGAGAGGAAGGGATCCCAGATGAACCGTTCTTCGTTGTAATCGATTTTGGCGCCGTTGGCGTGGAGCAGAAACAGGGCGGCGTCGAGGCCGTTGCCGTTGCGGGCGGAGCGGAGATCGAAGATCCAGCGGGAGCCTTTTTCGACGCGGATTTTGTAGAAGTCGAAGTCACCGTCGAGGTTCAGGCGGCCCATCACCGTGGCGGGGAGGGGGACGGGCTGGGCTTCGGCCGCGGTGGAGTTGGGTTCGTTTTCAAGGACGCGGGGCTGGTCGCTGACGCGGAGCAGCAGCGGGCCGCTGGCGCCGCGGGGGGTGACGACGTGGAAGGGGTGCTGGCCGAAAGCGGCCGAGGCGGCGACGGTGACGCGCAGCCGGAGGCGGGTGGGTTCGGCGGCGAGGATTGCAGCGGCAGCGCCGGGTTGGTGGAAGAGGATGGCCTGGGCGCGGTCGAGGTGTTCGCCGAGGATCTCGGCTTCAAAGGTCGTGCCCGGCCGGGCGCCCATCGGGTAGACGGCGGCCGCGATGGGGAGGCGGTGTTGAACCGGATCGGCGCCCATCGCCAGACCAAGCGAGAGCGCGCAAAGGAAAAATCCCTTCATTTTTGAGGTGATGCTATCACAGGACTATCGGCCGTCGGCCAGGCCGCCCACCTTGCGCATGAGGACTTGACGGACCGGTCTTTCCACGGTGCGGTAGAGGATCAGTCCGGCGGCCGCGGCGAGGGCCCAGCAAAACGGCATGAGGAGCCAATAGGCCGAGGCATTGTGGGTCGCCAGCAGCGGGAAGACGAGCAGCGTGAACAGTTTGACCACCGGGCCGTGGATCAGATAGAACGAGTAGCCGGTGCGGCCGAATCCGCCGATCAGAGACAGCAGCGGCATCAGGGAGCGAAGGCCTTCGCGCCGCTGCGCGAGCAGGGTGATGCCGACGAGGCAGGAGGCGAGAATCAGTCCGCTGGTCGTGAAGAGTCCCCAGCGGGCGACGTCTGGCCAGCCGGATCCCAGCGTTCCGGTTTCCAGCAGAATCCGGATGAGGAGAAAGAGCACGGCACCGGCGACGAGCTTGAGCATCATGCGGGGCCACCGCGTCGGCCACGACTCCCGGGTTTGCGTTTCAAACACCAGACAGCCGGCCGGGATGTAGGCAAAGCGCGGGGAGGGGGCGCCCAGGAATAGACCGCAGCCGAGGACGAGGCCTGTCACGCCGGCCCAGACCGCCATCCGAGACCCGAGGGAGAGATGCCGGCGCCGCAGTTCAAATCCCAGCAGCGGGAACAGAAGGTAGCCGGCCACAATATAGCTGAGCGTCCAGGTGACGGTCAGGATCGGCCGGTCCGGAAACAGGCCGGGCAGGAGCAGCAGTTGCCGCAGAACGGTGGCTGGCGAGGCGTTGGCGACCTCAGCGCGGGAGAGATCCGTGGCGACGTGGGCGAACGCCACAGCCAGGCCGAGCACGGCCATATAGGGTGCGTAGATGCGAAGCAGGCGGAGGGCGACGAAGCGGGGATAGGAGAAGCGGCCGCTGGCAACACTGTGCGCGATGAAGAAGCCGCTGAGTAGCAGCAGGAGATTGGTGCCGGTGCTGCCGAGGCGCGCGGTGAGCCAGCTGAGGGAATCTCCGGCGGTGCCGGGGACCGCCTGATTCGTGACGAAGCCCCCATAATGGAACAGAAACACGATGGTGGCGGCGGCGGCGCGCAAAGCATCGAAGGCCGGCAGCCGCAGGGAGGGCGGCACTACGACCGTTCTGGTTTCCCGCGGCGGGGTAACGAGTTCGGACATCGGGGGATCGGAGTAGCCTCCCATTGTGTCAGGTTTGGAGCCGGGAGGCGTAAGGCCGAACGACGCAAACAGTGTTGGGGGCGCAGGGCGGCGGATGCGCTCGGGGCGGTATGGGTTGCTCGCGAGGCGGGGAGTTAGCGGGAGGGGGGTTCGGCGGACTCACGCAGCAGGGAGAGGACCTGGCTTTCGAGCGGGGCAAGGAGTTCGGCGGCCTCTTCCACCATGGGCATGGCGGTGAGCCAGACAGAGAGAGGCCGGGCCGCACTGGGGATTTCGGCGGTCTGCACGATGCGGCCGCGGCGTGAGAGGTCCTCCCAGAGCGGGCGGGCGCAGGGATAGGCGAGGCAGGCGACGACGCGTCGTTCGCGGGCCAGGTTGGCGTAGGCGAGAACCTGGAGCAGGTCGTGCCGGTGCGCCTCCTGCAGAGTGGTGGCGGTGTGGCGCCATGGGGTCTCCTGCAGATCTTCGAAGTGCCGCTTGTATTTGGCGTCGACGATCATAGTCAGCCCGGGCCATTCGAGGATCAGATCCGGCACGAGCGTGCGCTGCGAGCCGAGAGAGCCGGGTTGCCAGTGCAGGGCGGCGACTGTTTCGTTCTTGCGTCCGCTGCGGAGTCTGCCTCCGGTTCGGCGCGCCAGCGCGGCGAACTGCGTCTCCACCCAGGCTTCGAAAAAGCGGTCCATGGGCAGCACCCAGGGTATTCCTTCGAGCTCACTCAAACCGGCCAGCCCCCGGTCTTCAACGGTCCAATCGATCGCCTGGAGCCCCTCGCGGAACGGCAGCGGCAGCAACGGACGCCGGCTCCAGGTCTGGAGCATCCCGGGAGCCGGGGCCACCGCGCAAACTCCGCGGAGTGCGGCCAGCAGATCCTCGGCAAGGGCAATCAACGTGCCGACAAACCCTCCCTGCATCCGCTGCCCTGCGAGGGACCGGGCGTGGCGCTCCACCGTGTAGCGGATAGCGGAGAGCAGGTGGCGATCGTCGCGCAACTCCGGGAACGTGCACGGAATGGAGGTTAGGCGGCCGAAAGGGATGCGGGCGCAGGAGTAAGCGGTCCAGTCGACTTGGCCGCGCGGCGCCGCCAGGTCTTCGGTAGCGGTTTCAAACCGCCGGGCCAGCGACTGCAGGAGCGCCTTCATGCGAACGAGCACCATCGAGGAAAGCACCCAGGGCGGCACGCGGCGCTCGGAGCGGCGCAGGAGAGGGAGGCGCAGCGGTTGGGGCGCCACGCGCCAGCCCATGTGGGCCAGCAGCGGACCGATGCCGGCCCATGGAAAACGCGGTTGGACGACCAGGCCGAAGTCGGGGCGAGCGGTCGTCGGCGACAGCAGCGGAATCGCCCCGACCTGATTGCCGGCCTGGAAGCTCAGATGCACCTGGCTGCCGTCGAAGCGCGATGCAAGCTGGACATCGAACCGGCGCAGGAGTGGTTCGTTCAACCGGGCAAATTGCTCGGCCAGGCGCGCGGCCGTAGGTGCGTCGGTTCCGGTGAACAGCGCAGCGGCCGGCAGATCTCGCGGGGATTGGTCGGCGAGTTCAATGCATGGATTCCGCTCCCGGGGCGGGGCTTGGAGCGGAGCGGTCCTTACGCCTTTGCTTGCAGCCATTGGAGGTAGCCCCGCATGGATTCGGCAAAACTGCCGACGTAGCCCTGCGCGAGATACTCCTCAAGCAATGGCGCGAGGTTGGTGCGCAGTGCCCTGGGGGCTTCCGCCGGGTCAGCCTCGAGGAAGTACGAGTGCCCGGGCACCAGCGGCAGGGTGTCATCGCCGGCGAACTCCACAAACAGACTCACCAGGCGCGTAAAGGCCTCGACCATCAAAGGGCAGCTGTTCGCGCTGACCACGCTCGTGCGCGGCCACAGCGACAGAAACGCGAAGCGGCGGCGGACCGCGGCATCCACCAGCGCGATACTGCGGTCCGCCGAGTTCATGGTGCCGAGCAGATGGAGGTTCGGCGGCAGGTGGAGACGACGGCGGAAAGGCGGACCAAAATCGTAGGGAAGTTCGATGGCGCGGGGCCCGTCGGCATGCGCTTCGAGCAGGAAGAGGCCTTCGCCCAGTACCTTGCCGAGATCGGCGCGATTGATCTCGTCGATGTGGAGCAGATAGGGGCGCGATGGATCTTCGAGAGCGGCTGCCGCGGCTCGCATCAGGAAGCCGGGTTCGGGTGCGAAACGCAGGCCCAGTGCATCGCCCGCGTGCTGCGGAGCGAGGCCCCCGACGAAGGATTCGTAGGTGGTGTTGGCGTGGAACTGAATCGACTGTCCGTGGCCCTGGTAAGCCCCGCGCAGCAGATTCACCGCTAACCGTGTCTTGCCGGTGCCCGGCGGGCCCTGCAGAATCACGAAGCGGCGCCGGCCGAGCAGACCGGCAACAGTGTTCTCCTCGACGCCGGGCATGAGGTGATCGAACCATGCGGCCTCCATCGCCTTCGCCTGGTCTCTATACTTGGCCAACGGCTGATGGCCCCGCTCGGCGAACAGCAGATCGACACAGCTGGCCACGGCGGCGTGAGTGGCCGCGCGGTCCGCCGTGGGACGGAAGAGCAGATAGACCTCCTTGCCATAGCGCTTGAGGGCATCCCAGTGCTCTGGCCAGTCCTGCAACAGATCGCCCGGAAGCTCTTCGTCGGTCCGGGTGGGATCCTGCTTGGCCCAGGCGACTCTCTCGCCGCGGCCATACTCGGCGTTCAGCCAGGCGGCGATGGCCCGGGCCTTCCGCGCATGGCCGGGCCGGCCCAGGGTGGCTTCGTCGGGAGATAGCCCGTCGGTGCCGACGACGAGACCGGCGAGACAGGGGCCTTCCTTCGAGGGGAAAACAACAAAGCTGGTGCCGCGATAGCGTCCGGAGCGCGGATTGTCTTTGTGAATGATCGCGGCGTAGGAGACGCCCTTGTCGTCTTTCATCTCCGGCGAGCGAAGCTGCACATCGTTCTTCGCCTTCTCCGCGTAGCGGCCGGAGCCGGCGCCGAAGAGGCCTTCGAACCATCGTTGGTTGGCTTCCTCCCATGGCGCGGCGGCCCCCTGATGGACAAGATCGACCAGCACGTCAAGGCTCATACAGTACTCCGCCCACCAGGCTAGCGAACTTTCGCCGGTTCGATGCGCTGCCCGCGGTTGGCCATACAGTAGAAGGATGTTCCGGACCCTCGCTCTTGTCCTTCTCGCCGCCGCCCCGGCCCTCCCGGCCACCTACGACGTCGTCATCTATGGCTGTACCTCGGGCGCCGTCACCGCCGCCGTCCAGACCAGGAAAATGGGCAAATCGGTCGCCCTCGTCTGCCCCGAAAAACACCTCGGCGGCCTCACCGCCGGCGGCCTCGGCTGGACCGACTCCGGCAACAAAGCCGTCATCGGCGGCCTCTCGCGCGAGTTCTATCACCGCGTCTGGCGCCACTACGCCCAACCCGCCGCCTGGAAGTGGCAGCCGCAGTCTGCGTTCGGCAACCAAGGCCAGGGCACCGTCGCGCTCGATCAGGCGGCCCGCACCATGTGGATCTTCGAGCCCCACGTCGCCGAACGCGTCTACGAAGAGTGGGTCAAGGAGATGCGCATCCCGGTCTTTCGCAACTCCTGGCTCGACCGCGCGCGCGGCGTTAAAAAAACCGGCGGCCGCATCACCTCCATCACCATGCTCAATGGCAAAACCTACACCGCCCGCATGTTCCTCGACGCCACCTACGAAGGCGACCTGATGGCCGCCGCCGGCGTCAGCCATCACGTCGGCCGCGAGTCCATGCAGCAGTACGGCGAAAAGTGGGCCGGGGTGCAGACCGGCGTCCTTCACCACCGCCATCACTTCGGCGTGCTACCCACCAAAATCTCCCCCTACGTCATCCCCGGCGACCCCCGCAGCGGCGTCCTGCCCCGCATCAGCACCGAACCGCCGGGCGACTACGGCGCGGCCGATAAGAAAGTGCAAGCCTACTGCTTCCGCCTCTGCCTCACGCAAGTAGAAAAGAACCGCGTCCCCTTCGCGAAGCCCGCCGGCTACGACCCCCGCGAGTACGAACTGCTCGCCCGCATCTACGACGCCGGATGGACCGAGACCTTCCAGAAGTTCGACGCCATCCCCAACGCCAAAACCGACACCAACAACCACGGCCCCTTCAGCAGCGACAACATCGGCCGCAACTGGGACTACCCGGAAGCCACCTACGCCCGCCGGCAGGAGATCTTCGACGAACACGTGCGCTACCAGCAGGGCTGGCTCTACTTCGTCGCCAACGACCCGCGCGTGCCCGCCGCCGTCCGCGAGGCGATGAGCCGCTGGGGCCTCGCCAAGGACGAGTTCAAGACGACGGGCCACTGGCCCCATCAGATGTACATCCGCGAGGCCCGGCGCATGATCGGCCGCTTCGTCATGACCGCCAGCGAACTGACCAAGCAGCGGCCCACGCCCGAGCCCATCGGCATGGGTTCCTATGGCATCGACTCGCACAACATCCAGCGCTACATCACACCCGAAGGCTATGTGCAGAACGAAGGCGACATCGGCGTCAGCACGAACGGGCCGTACCAGATCGCCTACGGCTCGCTCGTGCCGAAGAAGGAGCAGGTGGAGAACCTGCTCGTGCCGGTGTGTCTATCGAGTTCGCACATCGCCTACGGCTCCATCCGCATGGAGCCGGTGTTCATGATTCTGGGCCAGTCGGCGGCGACGGCGGCCGTGATGGCGATCGACCGGGGTATCGCCGTGCAGGACGTGCCGTACACCGAACTGCGCAGCCAGCTCGAGAAAGACGGCCAGGTGCTCGCCTATCAGGCGCCGGCCAAATAGCCAAGCTGGTCGAGGAAGGCCACCATCCGCGCCGTCGTCTTTTCGAAGAACTCATTGTTGCCGCGGCCGTAGTTGAAAAAGCCGTGGGTCTGGCCGGGATAGCGAACCAGTTCGCAGGCGATGCCGAGGGAAACGGCGCGTTCGCGGTAGAGTTCGATGGAGGCGATCGGCACCGTGGTGTCCGCCTCGCCGTGGAAGATGAGGGTGGGCGGGCCGTTGCGCTGCAGTTGGTGGTAGGGCGAAAGCTCCGCCGGCGGCACGCCGAAGCGTTTGGCGTCGAGCCGGATGGGGTCCTGGGGCAGCTCCGCCCCGGCCACCGCGCCAAGCACCAGCACCGGGTTGAACAGCACGAGGGCGTTGGGCTGCGAGCTGACGGCGAGATCCTCGCCCGGTTCTTCAAAGCCGCGGACCGCGGCCGTCGCGGCGGCCAGGTGGCCACCGGCCGAGCCGCCGCCGGCCGCAATCCGGTTCGGGTCGATGCCGAGCCGCCGCGCATTGGCGCGGACGTAGCGCAGGGCCGACTTGGCATCGCGCACACAGGCGTCGGCCTTCACCTGATGGCGCGTGGCGACGCGGTAATCAGCCAGAATGGCCACCATGCCGCGAGCCCGCAGCAGCTTGGCGTGCGGCGCGAATTGCCCCGGCGTACCGCTCGACCAGCCGCCGCCGAAGAAGAACACGATGGCCGGCCGCGGCTGCGCCTTGGCCCGGCTCTCCGGCGCGAAGATCCAGAGCCGCAGCCGCGTCTCTCCCACTGTCTTATAGACCTCCTCCTTCGCCTCGGGCAGGACGGGAGGATACTGGGCCGCCAGCGGCAGGGCGGCGAGAAGAAGAGCCAGAGCGCGAAGCATGGTTTTGCTAGTGTAAAGGCAATGCGGACCGTATATCTAGCTGCCCTTTTTGCTGCCGCCCTCGGCGCGGCGGACCCCAACACGCTCACTGCCGAAGAAAAAGCCGCCGGCTGGAAGCTGCTCTTTGACGGCAAGTCGATGAAGGGGTGGAACGACCTTCGCCAGCAGACCCCGCCGGGCGACTCCTGGACGATTGAAGACGGCTGCCTGAAGGCGGTTCCCCATCCGAAGCTGCGCGAGGATCTGTTCACCGCGGCCAAATTCGGCGACTTCGAACTGGCCTTTGAATGGAAGGTTTCCCCCGGCGGCAACAGCGGGTTGAAGTATCGCATTCAAGACCGCTTCTGGCTCGACGAGCGCCGCATGAAGGAGTACAAAAAGTTTGAAGACCTCGCCAACGACTCCGCCCGCAAGCGCAACGGCACCCGCGCCACCGGCACGCAGGAATACATCGTCGGCTTCGAGTATCAGGTGATCGACAACGGCGCCCATCGCGATGCCCAGCGCGGCGCCTACTACCAGGCCGGCGCCCTCTATGGCATGGTTCCCGCCGCGCAGCCGGCCTCGAAGCCCGTGGGCGAGTTCAACCAGGCCCGCGTCATCGTCAAAGGCAAGCACTTCGAACACTGGCTGAACGGCGTCAAGGTGGCCGAAGGCGACATGAACGCCCCGGCGGCGCTGGCCAAAACCGCGGACCGCTGGACAAAGGAGTCGCCCATCTATCAGGCGCTCGCCAACCAGCCGCAGCAGCTCTGCCCCGTGGCCCTCCAAAACCACGGCGACGCGGCCTGGTTCCGCAATATCAAAATCCGTCCGCTCGGGAAATAGCCATGGAACATCTTCCGCTCGGCCGACTCTGCTACGAGTTCAACCGCCTCGATGAGCCCCGCCTGCGCGTCCCGCCCGGCGCCCGCATCCGCGTCGAGAGCCAGGACGCCTTCTCCGGCCAGATTCGCACCGAAGCCGACGTGCGAAACAAAGCCACCATGCCGTACTCGAACCCCACCACCGGTCCGATCTACGTCAAAGGCGCCGAGAAAGGCGATACCCTCGCGGTAACGATTCATCGCATCCACCCCACCCTGGGCCAGTGCTTCACGCGCACCTCCGACCCCAAAATGCTCGCCGAGTGGCTCGGCACGGACTGCCCGCCCGGCACCCATGTCTGCGAGATCTCCGACGGCGTCATCCACTGGAGCGCCCACGCCAAAATCCCCTACCGGCCCATGCTCGGCTGCATCGGCACCGCGCCCGATTGGGGCGCGCCCACCACCAACCCCGCCGGCCCCCACGGCGGCAACATGGACATCGTCGAAGTGGCCGAAGGCGCCACGCTGTATCTGCCCGTGTTCGTCCCCGGCGCCCTGCTCTATCTCGGTGACGCCCACGCCGCCATGGGCCACGGTGAACTCTCCGCCTCGGGCCTGGAGATGCCGGCCGAAACCGACATCACCGTCGATGTCCGGAAAGGTTGGACCATTCCCGGCCCGCGCCTCGAAACAGCCGACGAGATCGTCTGCATCTCCTCGGCCGCGCCGCTCGAACGCGGCATCGCCCAGGCCTACGCCTGGCTAATTCTCTGGATGGAGCAGGACTACGGGTGGAACCGCTGGAAAGCCTATGATCTGCTCACCCACACCGGCCAGATCTCGGTAGGCTACTACCAGTCCGGCGCCGTGGCCGCCAAGGTCGCCAAGAGGTACCTGTGAGCGGGTCGCGGATCCGGCAGGTGGAGGTCTTCGCCATCCGCGCGCCGCGCAAGGAGGCCGTTCGCTCCGGCTTGAATCTGGCCGACCCCGTCACGGCTTCCGAGTTCGGCGTCGTGCGCCTGCTCACCGAAGACGGCGTCGAAGGCCTCGGCGAAATCTCCATCACCTTCCCGCGCATCGGCCACTCGCTCTGCCACGCCGCGCGCAAGCTGATCGCGCCCGCCATCACCGGCCTGGATGCTCTCGCGATCCCCACGGTGCTCGCCGAGGTCGACCGCGTGCTCGGCGGCGAGTTGAGCGCCCCCTACCTGCGCGCCGCCTTCGAAATGGCCCTGCTCGACGCCACCGGCCGCCACTTCGGCGTCCCCGTCTGGGCGCTGCTCGGCGGCCGCCGCCGCGACCGGGCCGCCCTCGCCTGGGGCATCTATCAGAAGTCCCCCGACGAGATGGCCGCCGATGCGGCAGCCGGCCGCGCGGCCGGCTTTCAAGCCATCAAGCTGAAGGTGGGCCGCGAACTGGCAGCCGACCTCGCGGCCGTTACCGCCGTCGCCCGCGCCGTCGACGTGCCGCTGCGCCTCGATGCCAACATGGCCTGGCGCACGGTGCCCGAAGCCGTCCGCGCCATGCGCACCCTCGCCGACGCCGCGCCCGTCGCTTGGTTCGAACAGCCGCTCGGCCGCCGCCATCTCGAAGGCCTGCGCGCCCTGCGGCTCCAGACCGGTCTGCCGGTGATGGCCGACGAAAGCTGCCATACCCTGCGCGATGCCTATGAACTGGCCCGCGCCGAAGCGGCCGATGTCTGGAACGTCTACGTGACCGAAGCCGGCGGCCTCCGCGCCGCCGCCGAAATCTTCGCGCTGGCCACCGCCGTCGGCGTGCCGTGCATCCTCGGCAGTCAGGCCGAAATGGGCATCGCCACGGCGGCCTGCGCCCATCTGGCCGTCGCGCTGCCGGAACTGCCCTACCCGATTGAAACCTTTGGTCCCCTGCGCTACGAGCGCGACATCATCACGGGCGCCGGGATGATTGCGCAGGGCTGGCTCACGCCGCCGCCCGGCGCGGGGCTGGGCGTCGAGCTCGATTGGGATGCGATACGAACCATGGAGGTAAAGGAATGAGTGACAGAAAGATCATCGATTGCCACACCCATTTGATGTGGTATCCGGACCACATCAGCGAGCAGTATGCCGAAGAGGCGCTGGCTTCCAAGCTCGTCAAGCTGAAGCGCAGCGGCGGCCTCGCCTACTCCGCCAATCTCAACAAGCACGTCTATGACTCGACGCCGGAGACGCACTGGAAGGCCTCTGAAGAGATGTCCCACGTCGTCGTCTTCGGCCTCCAGGCCAAGGCCTGCGGCCTCGATATCCCGAACGAAGTCATCGCCGAGTATGTGGCCCAGCATCCGGAAAAGATGGAGGGCTGGGCCAGCGTCGATCCCAACCGGCCCGACTGCATCGAGCATCTCGACTACTGCGTCAACACGCTCAAGCTGAAGGGCCTGAAGCTGGGCCCCGTCTACCAGCACTTCGATCCGCAGGACCGCAAACACTGGCCGTTCTTTAAACGCGTCCAGCAGCATGGCCTGCCCATCATGTGGCACCAGGGCACCACGTTCCCCTCCGCCGCCAAGCTCAAATGGGGCCTGCCGCTGCAGCTCGAAGACCTCGCCATGGACTTCCCCGATCTGAAGATGATCATCGCGCATCTCGGTCATCCCTGGGAGACCGATCTCATCGTTCTGATCCGCAAGTGCCCCAATCTCTACGCCGACATCAGTGCGGTTCACTATCGCCCCTGGCGCTACTGGCAGGCGATGGTTACCGCCATGGAGTACGGCGTCGAACACAAGATCCTGCCCGGCTCCGACTTCCCTTCGGGCACGATGGCCAACATCATCGCCGGCCTGCGCAATATCAATCAGGTCGTGGCCGGCACGGGATTGCCCAAAATTCCCGACGAAGTGCAGGACATGATCCTGTACGAAAACTGGAAGGCCTTCTTCCCGTACTGGGCTTAGCGACCGCTGCCGGCGCGCCGCTCGAGAAGCGCCGGCAGCAGTCCAAAGACGGCCAGCGCACCGTAGTAGGCGAGCGCGGGCAGCGGGTCGCGGTGCAGAAATACCGCGACCACCGTCATCTGCCGCAGAAACACCCCCACCCCCGTCTCCGCGCCCAATAAAATCGCCAGCGCCAGCAATCCCGCTGGCAGCGCCGCCCCCGGCCGAAGACGCGGCTGCAGCCACCGGGCCGCCCGCCAAACCACCAGCAGCATCAACGGCGTTTCGAGCAGTTCGGCACGGGATGCCCCCACCCACGGCGTGACGAACAGCGTGCGCACCACCCCCAAAACGAAACCAGCCCCGAATACCAGAAAAAAGTAGACGAGGCCGGCGCGCAGGGGACCCATTCTAGAACCCAATGGTGATCATCGCCTCAATCTGATTCTTCTTGCTCACCGTCGAAAACGAGTTGAACGTCTCGCCCATCCAACGGGTATACCGAACGCTCGGCACGACGCGAATGCCAAACGGGTCGATCAACTGTCCGCCGAAACCGGCAATCACGCCGCGTACCCCGTTGGTCGCCTTCGTCGGGTTGCAGCACCCCGGCTCGTCGGCGCCAAGCACGGTCGTGACGGTCGACCTGATGTTCGAAACATTCCGTTGCACGATGCCGCCTTCAAGGAACCAGCGGTTCCCCGGGCGCGTTCTGTTCTTGCCGAAGTAGCGCACGGTCACCGGGATGTCGATGAAACGGGCGCGTGTATCCTCGAAAATGTTCGCATAGCGCCGGTCGTCAATCGCCGTCGTGGGGTTGTCCACCCCGCTCAGCACTTCGCCGTTGCGCGTGAAGGCCACATTGCGCAGCACCGCGCCAACCGTCACCGCAAAGCGGTTGGTCACCGCAATCTGCAGCGTGCCGTTGTAGCCCACCCGCTTCCGCACCGCCGTCGTCGAATAGTTTCCCGTCGCCGGCGGAGTCGTCGTCGTAAGGGACTTGTCGCCATTGTTGATCGTATCGAGCACGATCACCGAAACGCCCACGCCCAGGCTCAGGCGGCGAACGTAGTTGATACGCTTCTCGGTGCTCTGCGTATTGCTTGAAGAGGGTGCGGGCGTCGGCGCCTGCGCCTGCAGTCCGGGCACGCCCAGACACAACATCGCCAGCGGGGTGGCGGACCATTTCGAAATTTTCAACATGCGCGTATCTGCGATTTTAGCGTACCCGTGATACAACCTTTAGACCATGACTCCCAGCCGGACTCGTTACAAAGTTCTCGCCTTCGGGGTGGCGCTCGCCGCCATCACCTACATGGACCGCATTGCGATCTCCATCACGTCCAAGCAGGTCTCCCGCGATTTGGGCCTCACCGACCAGCAGATGGGCTTCGTCTTCAGCGCGTTCACCCTCGCCTACGGGCTGTTTGAAATCCCCACCGGATGGTGGGGCGACAAGGTGGGAACCCGCAGCGTCCTCATGCGCATCGTCACCTGGTGGAGCGCCTTCACCATGCTCACCGCCGCCGCCTGGAGCTTCGGAAGTTTACTCGTCATCCGGTTTTTATTCGGCATCGGCGAGGCCGGCGCCTGGCCCAACTCCGCCAAAACCTTCTCGCGCTGGTTCCCGAAAACCGAACGCGGCCGCGCGCAGGGCATCTTTTTCATGGGCGCCCACGGCGGCGGCGCCTACTCGCCCCTGCTCATCGCCTGGCTCCTCACGTTCATGGAGTGGCGAACTGTCTTCCTCGTGCTCGGCTCGGTCGGCTTCGTCTGGGCCCTGCTCTGGTACCGCTGGTTTCGCAGTGAGCCGGCCGACCATCCCGAAGTCAACGCCGCCGAACTCGCGCTGATTCTCGAAGGCCGCGAAGAGCAGGCCGGCCACGGCAACGTCCCCTGGCTCAACATCCTCAAGGACCCCAACGTCATGCTGCTCTGCGTCATGTACTTCATCCAGAGCTACGCCTTCTACTTCTACCTCACCTGGATGCCCACCTACCTCGAACGCGTCCGCGGCTTCAAAGCCACCGACCTCGGCCTGTTCGCCGGCGCGCCCATGGTCGCCTGCATGGTCGCCGACCTCACGGGCGGCCTCGCCACCGACTCCATCACCAAGCGCTTCGGCCTCCGCCTCGGCCGCACCATCGCCGGCGGCAGCGGCTTCATCTTCGCCGGCCTGTTCACCCTGCTCGGCGCCTCGGCCGCCGACCCCACCACCGCCGCCCTCTATCTCGCTCTCGGCGCCGGCTGGGGCGCCTTCTGCCTCGGCGCCGCCTGGGGCACCTGCATGGACATCGCCGGGCCTCACGCCGGCGTCGTCGGCGCCGTCATGAACACCGCCGGCCAGGTCGGCGGCTTCCTCAGCCCCATCGTTCTCGCCACGCTCATCCGCGAAACCGGCGACTGGAACACCCCCCTGAACATCACCGGCGTCATGCTCGTCGGCGCCGCCCTCTGCTGGGTGTTCATCAACCCGAACCGGCGCATCCGCTTACACTAGCCCTATGCGTCTCCTCTGCTCGCTTCTGCTGCCCGTAATGCTCTGCGGACAGGCGGCCAAACCGCCCGCCGAACCGGCCCCTGTCCAAAAGAAGCACTCCCTCACCCTCGGCGGCCGGACCCTGCAGTACACCACCACCACCGGCCGCCTCCCGCTCCTCAACGAAGCCGGCGAACCCGAAGCCCACGTCTTCTTCGTCGCCTACACCCTCGACAATCCGCCCGCCTCTCCCCGCCGCCCGCTCATGGTCGCCTTCAACGGCGGACCCGGCTCCGCCTCCGTCTGGCTCCACCTCGGCGTCCTCGGCCCCCGCTACATCCCCCTGCGCGACGACGGCTCCTACCCGCCCCCGCCCTACCAGGTCACCGATAACCCCCACACCTTCCTCCCCTTCACCGACCTCGTCTTCGTCGACCCCGTCGGCACCGGCTACTCCCGCGCCGCCCGCCCCGAACTCGGCAAGAAGTTCTGGAGCGTGCCGGGCGACATCGCCAGCGTCGGCGAATTCATCCGCCTCTATCTCGGCAAGTACAACCGCTGGAGCTCGCCGCTCTACCTCACCGGCGAAAGCTACGGCACCTTCCGCGCCGCCGGCCTCGCCAGCTGGCTCGTCGACCGCGGCATCGCCTGCCACGGCATCGTCCTCGTCTCCTCCATCCTGCAATACCAGACCGCCCGCTTCGACCGCGGCAACGACCTGCCCTACCCGCTCTTCCTGCCCACCTACACCGCCATCGCCTGGTATCACAAAAAGCTCCCCGCCCCGCTCCAACAGGCCGGCCTCAAGGAAGCCACCGCCGAAGCCGAAAAGTTCGCCCTCAACGAATACCCCGTCGCCCTCATGAAAGGCGACCGCCTCACCCCCGCCGAACGCGCCGCCACCCTCGATAAGCTCAGCCGCCTCACCGGCCTCTCCAAAGACTACCTCGAACGCAACAACCTCCGGCCCAGAATCATGCAGTTCACCAAGGAGCTCCGCCGCGCCGAAGGCAAAATCGTCGGCCGCCTCGATGGCCGCCTCACCGCCACCGAAGGCAACGACAGCGACGAAACCCCCAGCTTCGACCCCTCCCTCACCGCCATCCGCGCCCCCTACACCGCCGCCTTCAACGACTACGCCCGCCGCGAACTCGCTTACGAGTCCGACCTCCACTACTACATCCTCGGCGGCGGCATCGGCCCCTGGGACTACGGGCCCGCCGGCCAGAACCGCTACGTCGAAACCGCCGACTCCCTCCGCGACGCCTTCGCCAAAAACCCCTACCTCAAGGTCTACATCGGCTCCGGCTACTACGACCTCGCCACCCCCTACTTCGCCACCGACTACACCTTCAGCCACATGGGCCTGCCCGCCGAGTACCGCAGAAACATCACCACCCGCCTCTACGAAGCCGGCCACATGTTCTACAGCGTCAAAGGCGCCCTCGCCCGGTTCACCCAGGACATCGAAGCCTTCGTCACCCGGCCGTAAACCCCGCCCCCGCCGCCAGCTCGTCCAGCGCCGCAAACAGCGCCTTGTTTGTCTTCACCCGCGGCGGCGCCAGCACCGGCCCCGTCGCGCCCACCCGCAGCCCCCACCGGAACGCCAGATAGTTCTCCCCCACCCGCGTGTACGGCGCCAACTGCACCGTCCCCCGCCACCGGCACGGCGTGATAATCGGGCCCTCTTCAGCATTGCCGAAGGCGTGGAACTCCCCCCGCAGCCAAAACTGTCCCACCAGCGCCGCCGTCAACGCGTCCAACTCGTCGTGCTGGATCCGCCGCTCCGGAACCGTCAACCCGTAATCGATCAACCCCTGCCGCAGCGCCCCCAGGTCCGTCTTCTTCCGCGGAATCCCCAGCGCGTCCTGCGCCGATCCCGGAAAGCCCTCAATCACCGGCAACCCGGCCGCCGCGAAAGCCCGGGCCAGCGCCATGCCCCGCTCCGTCAGCCGCACCATCGACGGCAGCAGACACGGATACACCCCAATCCGCAGCGCCATCATCTCCCGCTCCGCGTCCCGGATAATCGAACCCCGCTCCCGCGGCAAACCCAGCGGAGAATCGAGCGAAACCACCGCCGGCCCCGCCGCGAGCGTCGCCTCTACCAATTCAGCATCGGTCCGCAACAGGCGCAACTCCGCCGCGCGGTCCCGCAGGCAGGCCCACCCGCTCGGCTTCTTCTCACTGCCCGTCAGGTCAATGCCAACCGCGATCACCGGCGCTTAACAGAAGCCTGCCGGAGAAAACTGATCCCCCCCAGCACGGTTGCTAGTGCGCCTACCAGAAAAAAGAGAGAAGCCTGCAGGTCTTCCGGGCCGTCATAATAGCGGCTGGACCATAGACCCCGCGCCACCAGCCCCACCACCGCCATTGTCCAAGGCAAGAACAAAAATTTAACCTTTCCCGTTGCCGCCAACCCTGTTGCAATCAGCCCGATAGCCGATAACCCCAGTAGCCAGGCTTGCAACTCCTGGCCCGTCCAGGGAAGCACGTCGATCGTCATCTGTGTGCTGCCCACCAACAAGCCGACAAACGCCATCGCCAGGCAAAAAAGGCAGAGAACCCCGTGAAACAGAACACTGTAACCGCGCAAGAGAGCTTGAACCATCAGATCATTCCTTCGGGCAAACGCTCATTGTATCAGCGCCTGATGGCCTGCGGACGCACCGCCGCGCTCGTCGCGCTTTTTGTCTGGCCCGCCGCGGCCCAGTTGACCGTCGCCCAGAAGCTCGCCGACTTCCAGTCGCTCGTCTCGCTCTACGCCAAACAGTACGCGCCCTATGAGTGGAAACGCGACACGCAGGGCTTTGATCTCTACAACGTCGCCCCGTGGGTGGAACGGATCCGCCGCAGCCCCGATGATCTCGAATACCTGCAGATCCTCGCCGAGTACGTGGCTGCTTTCAACGATATCCACTCCTCCTACTCGGTCCGGTCGGGCTTTGTCGCCGATCTGCACCTGTACACCGATATCTACGACGGCCGCGTGCTCATCGAACAGATCGACCGGACCTATCTGCCCGCCTCCCGCTATCCGTTTGAGGTGGGCGATGAGATCGTTCTGTTTGACGGCCGCCCCGCCATGGACGTCGTCAAGGAGATCGCCAAGGTCGTCCGCTTCGCCAACGAACGGTCCACCCTGCGCTTCGCCGCCGACTTCCTCGTCTACCGGCCCCAGACCATGCTGCCGTTCGCTTCGCGTCTCGGCGATTCAGCCAGCCTGCTGGTCCGCCACGCCGATGGCACCGAACAGACCTACTCCATTGACTGGGATAAAACCGGCTATCCCGTAACCAAACTCGGCCCCGTGCCCAACGTCCCCTTCCCGGCCAACCTGGCGGGCAGCCAGCCGTCCCCCCAGCTCGCGGAGTCTGAACGGCGGCAAATCGTCACCACCAAGGTCCGCCGCCTGCGGGAACGCCTCGAAAGCAACATGGTCCCGGGCGGGGTGCGCCACCTCGCCGGTTTCGGCAGCCGGACGCCCGTCTTCCGTCTCCCCTCCAATTTCGTGCAGCGCCTCGGCCGCAATCGCTCCGACTACTTCTACTCGGGCACCTACGAAAGCGACGGCAAGCGCATTGGCTATATCCGCATCGGCGACTTCCAGCCCGTCGACTACTCGCTGCTCTTCCTCGCCGTCCGCCAGTGGGCGGCCGAAATCGCCTTCTTCAAAGCCAATACCGACGGCCTCGTCGTGGACGTCATGCGCAATCCCGGCGGCTTCGGCTGTTATGCCACCGAGCTGATGGGTTACCTCACCACCAAGCCCTATTTCACCTTCGGCAACGAACTGCGCCCGACGCTCGAATGGGTGCAGGCGTTCTATGAGTCCGCCCAGGTCACCACGGAGGATGGCTTCGAGCCGTGGGAGATCACGATGCTCGAGGGCGCCTACCGCGACGTCCTGGCCGCCTTTGGCGAAAATCGCGGCCGCACCGGCCCGCTCCCCTTCTGCTCGGCTTCGCTCGAGGCGACCCCGGCCCTCGACCGCTCGCTCGCGCCGCTCGGCTACAACAAGCCGATTCTCCTACTCGTCGACGAGTTCTCCACCTCGGCCGGCGACATCTTCGCCGCCATGGCCCAGGACAACGGCATCGCCAAACTCTATGGCTACCGCACGGCCGGCGCCGGCGGCACCGTCGCCGAAAGCCTCGTGGGTTTTTATTCGGAAGGCGGAGCCCGCGCCACCGTCTCGCTCGTCACCCGCGCCCGCGCCTACACCGCCCCGGGCTACCCCACCACCAGCTACATCGAAAACATTGGCGTTCAGCCCGATATTCCTGCCGACTACATGACCCGCGACAATCTCATGAACCGCGGCGCTACCTTCGTCGAGGGTTTCTCCCAGGCCATTGTGAACCTGATCCTCGATGTCGCCAAAGACTAAAATGAAGTGGCCAAGGACTAGGCCAAGGACTAGGATAACGACTAGGGTGTTGCGCTTGGGTTACGCGTCCCCTACAATCGATCCAAAGCGCTATGGTGAATCGGTCGCAATATGCTGAGCGGGCCCGTTCCATCCTCCACTCGATTGTCGAAACCTACATCGAGACCGGAGAGCCTGTAGCCTCGCGTACCATCGCCAAAGCTGGCGGCCACCTGAGCCCGGCCACCATCCGCAACGTCATGGCCGACCTCTACGACGAAGGCTATCTCGCCCAGCCCCACACCTCAGCTGGGCGTATCCCCACCGTCAAGGCCTTCCGCAGCTATGTGCAGAAGCTCACCACGCGCCGGCCCTCGGTTGGCGACGTCCAGCGCATGCGCAGCGAACTCAGCCGCGCCGAGAGCATGGAGGGTCGGCTTGAAATGTCCAGTCATCTCCTCACCGAGATGACGCACAACGTCGGCATCGCCGCCTCCATCCCCACCAAATCGCAGACCCTGGCCCAGATCGAACTCCTCCTACTCGCCGACCGCCGCGTCCTCATGGTGGTCGAAACCCGGGACCATCGCGTCAGCAACCGCGTCGTCGCGCTCGATCAGTCCGTCACCCAGGACGAACTCAACGCCGTTCGCAACTACTTCAACGAAAACTTCAAGGGCTGGACGCTCTCCCGCATTCAGGTCGAACTTCGCGACCGCCTCGCCGAGGAGCGCGCCATGTACGACGCCATGCTCCAGCGCCTCGAAATGCTCTACCAGAAGGGGCTGCTCGAGGTCGGCCTCACCCCGGAGGTGCATCTCGACGGAACCTCCAACCTGTTCCTCATCGACCTCGCCCTCGACAAGGAAAAGCTCCGCGACCTGTTCCGTACCCTCGAAGAAAAGCAGCGCCTCCTCGCCCTGCTCGAACGCTTCCTCGAAGCCCAGCCCGGCGCTGTCGGCGTCCAGGTCGGCCTCGGCGATGTTCACCCGAGCATGGAGGAGTTGAGCTTGATTGGCCTCACCGTCACCCTCCCCACCGGCCTCGCCACCAAATTTGCCGTGCTTGGCCCCCTGCGCATGAACTACTCCCAGGTCATGGCCGCCGTCTTCCAGGTCGGCGCCACCGTCGAATCCCTTTCTGAGTAGCCCCTGTCAAAACCGGTAGGCGGGGCGATACACTGGAACGGTGAGCCTGGATATGGAAAACAAAGAGGGCGCCCCCAGCGAGCCGCCGTCCGAAAACACCGCCCCGAACCTGCTCGCCGAGCGGGATGCCTTGATCGCCGAAAAGACCGAATTGCAGAATTTGCTGCTGCGCCAGCGCGCCGATTTTGAAAACTTCCGGCGGCGAACCGAAAAAGAGCGCATGGAGTCCAGCGAGTACGCCGCCATGGAGGCCGTCCGCGCCATCCTGCCCGTGCTCGATGACTTCGAGCGCGCCCTCACCGTCCCTTGCGCCGATGCCGAGTACGTCCGCGGCATGGAACTCATCTACCAGCGCACGCAGGAAACCCTCAAAAAACTCGGTCTCGAACCGCTCGACGCCGTCGGTCAGAAGTTCGACCCCCATCTGCATCACGCCATCGATATGGTATCCACCGAAGAGGCGGAGGACCAAACCGTCCTCGCCGCCTTCCAGCGCGGCTATAACTTCAAAGGCCGAAATCTGCGGCCGGCGATGGTGAAGGTAGCGGTCCGGTGAGTAAACGGGACTACTATGAGGTCCTCGGGCTGACCAAGGGCGCCGACGAAGCTGCGCTCAAGGCCGCCTACCGGAAGCTCGCCCTCCAATACCACCCCGACCGGAATCCCGGCGATAAAGCGGCCGAGGAGAAGTTCAAGGAGGCCGCCGAAGCCTACGGCGTCCTTGCCGACGCCCAAAAACGCGCCGCCTACGACCGCTTTGGCCATCAGGGCCTCAGCGGTGCCGCCGGCGGCGGTCAGGCCGGCTTCGATCCGGAAACCTTCGGCGACTTCAGCGACATTCTCGGTGACTTCTTCGGCTTCGGCGACCTGTTCGGCGGCGGCCGTCGCGGCGGCGGCGGCCGCACGCGCGCCCGCCAGGGCGAGCACCTCCGCTACGACCTCGAAATCACCCTCGAAGACGCCATCCGCGGCATGAGCGCCGAAATTCAGGTGCCCCGCGCCGAACAATGCGGCCTGTGCAAGGGCACCGGCGCCGATGCCAACGACGGCCTCACCCAATGCGCCACCTGCAAAGGCCGCGGCGAGGTCCTGCTCCAGCAGGGCTTTCTCACCATCCGCCAGCCCTGCCGTACCTGCAGCGGCCGCGGCCAACTGATTCGCAAGGCCTGCACCAAGTGCTCCGGCGACGGGTTTCAACGCATCGACCGCAAGCTACGCGTCACCATCCCCGCCGGCGTCGACAACGGCACCCGGCTCCGCCTCGCCAACGAAGGCCAGTCCGGAACCAATGGCGGCCCCCCGGGCGATCTCTTCGTCGTCCTGCAGATCAAGGAACATCCCGTCTTTGAGCGGCGCGAAAACGACCTCCACTGCACCGTTTCGATCAACGTCGCCCAGGCCGCCCTCGGCACCGAGCTCGACGTGCTGACCTTTGAAGGTCTCGAGCGCGTGAAGGTCCCCGAAGGAGCCCAGCACGGCGAGCAGATCCGTATCCGCAACAAGGGCGTACCGTATCTGAATTCCGGCGGTCGCGGTGACGTGATCGTCAATATCCACGTCAAGGTGCCCGGCAAGCTCTCCCGCGAGCAGCGCAAGCTGTTCGAGCAGCTTCGCGAGATGCTCCCCACCGATACCGAGCCCCAGGAACGCGGCCTGTTCGACAAAGTCAAAGACTACTTCATGTAGCGACCCCGGCGGTCTGGTAAACTGAAATAGTGCCTCGCGGTGAGGTGCGAGAGTGGTTGAATCGATCGGTCTCGAAAACCGACGTACCCGAAAGGGTACCGTGGGTTCGAATCCCACCCTCACCGCCATCCTTACAACCGATCGTTCTAAGGCGTTTCCGGGGCGCAATTAAATTTTACGCCCGGTTGGCAAGTTTTTCCGCAGATCTGCCGATCACTCCAGCATGATGCCCGTAGACGGTATTCTCTGGATCCTTTTGCCCTTATTTATCGCGGCCGGCTCGTCGCTCCTCTCTTACTTTGTCATGCAGGCGAGGCTTGATGTTGCCGTTTCGCAGGAACGCGAGTCCATCGCCAAGCTCCAGGCCCAACTCCACGCCCAGCAGCAGTCGATCGAAGATAAGGTGCGGGCGGCCGAAGAAGAGGTCAAGCGCCGCTCCCTCGATACCTTCCTTGCCGACATCCGCGTCGAGGAGCGCCATTACGTGCGCGAGTCCAAATCGCCCACCGTCGACCGGCGCGCCATGGTCCTCCAGGAACGGCTCTTCTTCCGCAATATCCCGCTCTCCAACTGGGTCGAACACGAAATGACCGTGGACGAAGGCGGCGATCTCGGCCGGCTGGCCAAAGCCGTCTCTGTTTTCAACGCCGAGCAGACCGGCGCCCCGGCGCTCTCCAATCAGGTTCTGCCCGCCCCGGAGCCGGCCTTTGTTCCCGGCCCCCGGCTCGTTCAGCGGGCCGAAGCCAAAACCTCCAGCGCGGGCCTGCTCGTCAACTAGCACGCCTCCATTAGCGACTGCCCTGCCGCACGGAGATCCGCCGTGGCGCACTGCAGCTTGGCCCCGAGCAGATCACCAGGTCGCTCGTAATCGTCTGCAAATCCGCGGGAATCCGTGCGTTCACCTGCTGCACCCCGATCAGCCCCGGCGCCGGTCCCGCATAAAGCGCCTCGCTGAACGCCCGGTCGTGCACCCGCACCGTCGCCCCCCCCTCGCCCAAGCCCGTCAGAAACACCTGCACCACGCTCCCCGCCTCCGCCGGGTTCTCCGCCGAGTTCACCGAGTTGTCCTGATTCAAAATCGCCCCCGCAAACACCCCGGGGTTGGCAGCCGCCAGCGCCACGGCCCGCGGCGTCGACTGCAGGCTGTCCACCGTCACAATCAACTGCGCACTGGCCCGACCCGCTAACCCGGGCGGTACTTGAAAGTTCATCTGCCGGCTGTCGCCATAGAGAATGCGGCCCTCCAGCCCGTCCATGGTCAACCGGACCGCCGCTCCTGCCAGGTTCTGCCCGAAAACCGTCCCCAGCGACCCCGGCACCAACGGCCCGTCCACAAACGCCCCGTGCACCACCGCCGTCACCCCGGGCGCCGGCGCCGGCGGCGCCGTGATCTCCCGTGCCACCATCCGCACCGTCGCCTGCCGCGTCCCCGCCAGCGGTCCCGCGTCGATAATCACCGCCGCCTCGTAGGTCCCCGGCGCAAAGCCGGTGCCGGCCACGGCGTCCAGCCGCACCGTGGCGTTATTCACCCCGCTCTCCGGGTCCAGGCGCAGCCAGCCGCTGCCCTGGCGATACACCACCGATGCCGCCCACGCCATCGCGCCACCGCCCTGGTTCAGCACCCGGAGGTACCGCGTCTGCCCGCTCGAACCAATCAGCACATCGTAGCTCAGCTCCGGCGCATCCACCGCCAGCCGCGGAAACAGGTTCGCGTCGCAGTCCCCCAACGCCGTGCAATCGCCCGGCGGCGCCATCTCCTGAAACCGCGGCACCGGCGCCATCACGCTCGGCGCCGCCGCGTTCGACAGCGGCCCCAGGTTCAAAGCCACCCCCGCCCGCGCCGAACCCCCCTCCGGCCGCTGCTCCAGAATCAAAAACGTCGGCACCTGCGCCGACTCGCGCAGATTCGCCGCACTGTCCATCACCTCAAACACCGCCGCCCCCGCTCCGTTCACCAGCGGCACCTCCGCCAGAAGATCAAACTCCGTTATCCCCACCCCGCCGCTCGGCGTAAACAGCGGCGTCCCCCCCGACCCCGCCAG
>JADCJL010000130.1 GCA_020247055.1 Acidobacteriaceae bacterium
GGCGACCACCGAGATCCTGCACCAGAACACCTTCTGGCAGGGGCGGGGTGGGAGCGTGACCCACGCCATTTCGGGTATCGACATGGCGCTGTGGGACCTGCTCGGGCAGGTGACGGGGCAGCCGATTCACCGGCTGCTGGGCGGCAAGCTGCGGAGCCGGGTGAAGCCGTATGCCTCGATGCTGATGGAGGAGCCGGAGTTGATGCGGGCCAAGCTCGAAGCGGCCTATGCGCGGGGCTTCCGGGCGTTCAAGATCGGCTGGGGACCGTTTGGCCGGCGGAACGCGCGGGTGGACGAGGCGATTGTGCGGGAGTCGCGGGAGGCGATTGGGGCCGATTGTGAGCTGATGGTGGACGCGGGCGGGTCGGATGCGTTGTGGCCGCATGGCTACAAATGGGCGTTGCGGACCGCCGAGATGTTAGCCGATTACGACGTGGCGTGGTTTGAAGAGCCGCTGCGGCCGGACGATATCGAGGGCTACATTGAGCTGACGCGGCACGGGCGCGTGCCGATTGCGGGGGGCGAAGTACTGACGCGGCGGCAGGCGTTTTTGCCGTGGATTGAGCGCCGGGCGGTGGATTATCTGCAGCCGGACGTGACGAAGGTGGGCGGGTTGACCGAACAGCACCGGATTGGGCAGTACGCCGATGACCATAACATTCTGGTGGTGCCGCACGGGTGGAACACGGGCGTGGGACTGGCGGCGGATCTGCACCTGACGGCGGCGGCGGGCAATGCGCGGTGGGTGGAGTATCTGACGCCGGAGCCTTACTTGGACGAGGTGTTTTTGACGCGGCCGGTGCTCGATAGCGAGGGCTATATTCAAGTGCCGGACGGGCCGGGGTATGGCTTTGCATGGAATCCGGACGGGATTGAGAAGCTGTCGCAGGGTGTGAAGTTAACCCGCTGATGGTCGGTCTCGATTTCGGCACGACCAATAGCTCCATTGCGGTGGCGGTGGAGGGCGGAGTAAAGATGGCGCGCTTTGCGGATGGATCGGAGTCTTACCGGTCCATCCTGTACGCCGAGGCGCCGAAGGCGGCGCGGGCGCGGTGGTGGACGGGGCCGGAGGCGATTACGCAGTATCTGGACGCGGACGCCAAGGGGCGGCTGATTCAGTCGCTGAAGTCGTTTTTGGCGAGCCGGAGCCTGCGTTCGACCGAGGTGCTGGGGCGGCACTACACGATTGAAGAGCTGATTGCGATTCTGCTGCGGGACCTGCGGACGGAGGCCGAGCGGCAGTTCGGCTGCGAGGTGCGGGAGGCGCGGGTGGGGCGGCCGGTGCGGTTTGTGGGCGCCGAGACGGAGGCCGACGATGCGTATGCGGTTGACCGGCTGCGGCAGGCGTTTACGCTGGCAGGATTTGCGCACGTAGAGTTCGAGATGGAGCCGGTGGCGGCGGCGGCGTTTTATGCAGCGCGGCTGCAAAAGGACGAGGTGCTGCTGGTGGGGGACTTCGGCGGCGGCACGAGCGACTTTTCGCTGCTGCGGGTGGGGCCGGGGGGGCGGGAGCTATTGGGGAACGACGGGGTGGGGCTGGCGGGCGATACGTTTGACGCGCGGCTGATCCGGCACCTGGTTTCGCCGGAGCTGGGCTTAGGGAGTTCGCTCGACCCGGCGGGGAAGCGGTTGCCGGTGCCGGTTTGGCTGTACTCGCACCTGGAACGCTGGCATTATCTGTCGTTTCTACGAACCAAAGAGACCCTCCATCTGCTGAAGACGCTGCCGGCGCAGAGTGACGCGCCGGAGAAGCTACAGGCGTTGTATGACCTGGTGAACGAAGACTTGGGCTACCGGCTGCATCAGGCGGTGCAGCGGACCAAACGGGAGCTTTCCGGGGCCGAGACGGCCGCGTTTCGGTTCTCTGAAGGGAGCGTCGACATTGGCGCTACCGTGCGGCGGGCGGATTTTGAAGAGTGGATTGCCGGGGACCTGGCGGCGATTGCGGCGTGCGTGGACCGGCTGGGAGGCCGGGGCGTGGACCGGGTGTTTTTGACGGGCGGCACCTCATTCGTGCCGGCGGTGCGGCGGATTTTCGAAGAGCGCTTTGGCGCCGGGCGGATCGAATCCGGCAACGAGTTCACCTCGATTGCGCACGGCCTCGCCTTGGGAGGATAGACTACGGCTTATGTTGGATCGACGCGCGTTTTTGCAGGCCTGTTCGCTGTCCGTGCTGACGGCGGCGGGAGGCAGGCCGGTGGAGGCCCGGGTGGGGCCGTGGAATAACAAGCCGACGTTGTTTGTGAACGGCCAGCCTACTTACGCTTGTTTCTACGCTTTGACGGACTGCCCTGGCGGGCGGTGGACGTGGGAGGAGGAGCCGCAGCGGAACCTGCGGGCGTTTACAGCGGCGGGTTTCCGGCTGTTCCAGATTGACCTGTTTTTGGAGCTGGTGTGGCCGAAAGAGGGACCGCTCGACTTGGCGCTGGTGCGGCGGCATCTGCGCGGGGTGCTTGATGCGTGTCCGGGGGCGGCGATCGTGCTGCGGTGGCATTTGAACGCGCCGGGATGGTGGGCCGAGCGGCATCCGGAGGAGCTGGTACGGTACGTGAACGGCGATCTCGAGAAGATCGAGCGGACAACGCCGGTGCGGATTCTCATGGACGACCTCCGGCGGACGCCGCGGGTGAGCCTGGCGAGCGAGAAGTGGAAGGCGATGGCGACGGCTAAGACCGTGGAACTGCTGCAGGGCCTCGCGAAGACGCCGGAGGGGGCGGCGCTAGCGGGGGTGCATGTCTGCTGCGGGGTGTACGGGGAGTGGCACCAGTGGGGCTTCATGCGAAACGAACCCGACGACAGCGCACCGATGCGGAAGCTGTTGGGCGGGCCGGCGCCGACGGTGGAGGAGCGGGCGGCGGTGGACGATGGCTACTTTCGCGACCCGGCCAAGCGGCCGCGGGTGATTGCTTACTACCGCCGTCAGCAAGAGTTAGTCGCCGACCTGATTATTTATTTCTGCGGGGTGGTGAAGAAGAGCTGGCCGCGGCCGATCCTGACGGGCACTTTCTATGGCTACTTCTTTTCGATGTTCGCGCGGCAGGCGACGGGCGGCCATCTGAGCCTGCAGAAAGTACTGGCCGCGAAGGAAGTAGACTATCTGAGCGCGCCGCAGGCTTACGGCGCCAACTACCGGGACTTAGGCGGATCGGGAATTACGCGGGCGCTGATTGAGTCGATTCGCTTTCATGGGAAGCTGTTTCTTGATGAGATGGACCAGACGCCGTCGTGGAAGTGGCTGAATAACGTGGACACGGCGTTCAACCTGACGGACGTGGCGGCGGATATCGCCGTAATCCGGCGGAATGTGCTCGAAAGCTTCACGCGGGGCATGGGGCTGTGGTTCTACGATTTTGGCCCGGCGAACCAGACGGGCTGGTGGATGGACACGCGGCTGATGGCAGAGATCCGGGGGTTAAAAGCGTTGCTCGAGCAGTACCACGCGCGGCCTTATGAGCCCGCCGGGGACGTGCTGTTTGTCTTTGACACCGAGGTCTACTACTACACCGGGCATTCGGCGCAGACGGATCCTTATACGGACCCGATTGCGGTGAACCGGACGATGGGCGAGGCGTGGCGCAGCGGGGCGGGGATTGAGACGGTCCACCTGGCCGACCTGCCGCGGATGGACTTAGCCAGGTATGCCGTGATCGTATTCGCCAACACTTGGCTGCTGACGGCGGGGCAGCGGCGGTGGATCCGGACTGAGTTACTCGATAAGGGCCGGAAGGTTATTTTCCAGGGTAAGCCGGGTTACTGCGACGGTGAGCGGCTGAGCGCGGCATTTACCGCCGAATTGACGGCGGAGACCCGGCAGATTGAAGGTGCGACCGCTTGGCGGGAGGCGTTGCGGGCGGCCGGGGCGCATATCTACGTCGACGGCGACCGGCCGGTCCACGTGGGCGGGGGATTGTTACTGATCCATGACAAAGATGGCGGGGCGGCGCGGGTGCATTTGCGGAATGGTAGTAAGATAGAGCTTACGATCCCGCCCCGGTCGTCGCTGATTTTCGACACGAAAACCGGCGCCCGTCTCCTCTAACCCCATGGCCACCAGAACTCTCCGCAAACGCCCGAGCGCGGCGGCGGAAACGATTGACGAAGCGATCGCCTCGGCTGAAGAGGCGCAGAGCGCCGTGATGGAAGACATTGCCGCAACGGCGCGGCAGGACCAGCTTGACGCGATTCTCGCGGGGGCCTCGCCGGATGAGGTGGATACGCTGCGGCGGGCGCTCCGGCGGCCAGCCGGAACCGAGGCAGCGGCCGGGACGGACCCGGACGATGAGCTGGCCGAGGACTGGCTTGACGGGGCGTACCCGTATAAGAACCGAATGTCGCGGCGGAACTATGAGCGGTACAAGTATCATGTGCAAGTGGAGTTGCTGAAGCTGCAGGCGTGGGTGAAGGCGACCGGGCAGCGGGTGGTGATTCTGTTTGAAGGGCGGGATGCGGCGGGCAAGGGGGGAACGATCCGGCGATTCATGGAGCACCTGAATCCGCGCGGGGCGCGGGTGGTGGCGTTGTCGAAACCGAGCGAGATTGAGCAGGGCCAGTGGTACCTGCAGCGCTACATCGCGCAACTGCCGACGGCGGGCGAGATCGTGCTGTTCGACCGGTCGTGGTACAACCGGGCGGGGGTGGAGCGGGTGATGGGTTTTTGTACCGATCAGGAGTACAAAGAGTTCATGCGGCAGGCACCGGAGTTTGAGCGGAACCTGGTGCGGAGCGGGATTCATCTGTTCAAGCTGTGGTTTTCGGTGAGCCAGGAGGAGCAGCGACGGCGGTTCAAGGAGCGGGAGACGCATCCGTTGAAGCAGTGGAAGCTTTCGCCGATTGACCTGGCGTCGCTCGGTAAGTGGGACGAGTACACACAGGCCAAAGAGGCGATGTTCTTCTACACGGATACGGAAGAAGCACCGTGGACGGTGATCAAATCCGACTGCAAGAAGCGGGCCCGGATCCATGCCATGCGGTATGTATTGCACCAGTTGCCTTACCACAACAAAGACGTGCGGGCGATAGGACGGCTGGACACGCTGCTGGTAGGGCGGGCGAATCTGGTGTACGAGCGGGGGGAGATGCGGGGCGGGTTGACCTTGGACGGTTAGACCGCAAAGAGAGGATACGTTGGCTGGCGCTTCCGGCGCCAAACGGATCACTGCTCAGGCTTCTTTTTACGGCGTGCGGGATAAAGTAGATGCCTCTGGCTTCAGCCTGATCGAGGAGGGAAGTTGTGGTGGGCGCGCAGGGACTCGAAGCCCGGACCTCCTGCGTGTGAAGCAGACTGATTTTCGCAAGTTGTTGATTACAGGACGAATATTTGCGCAAGAAAAGTACGATTGCGCAACTAAAGTACGTCTTTGGGTGGGCTGTTGGGTGGGCTGTTTTCGCTGGCCACCTCTGGTTGGCGTTACTCACGCGTAAAGCCGAGCGTGCGGTGCCAGGTTCTAAACGACCGTGTGATCGCTGGTCAAATCCCAATCTTTCGGAGCTTGTGTGAAGCCTGCGTCGAGGTTCTCCGGGTACTCGTTTTTTGGCTACATCGAGATCGCTTACATTTGGGTCAAAAGGAGCCTGCGTTGGGATGGTGAAGGTGCCGCTGCACTTGAAGTCAACCGCCAAAGGAATCGGTTCGTCGATTCCGGTTCCTGGTACTTTGCAAGGTCTGGTTCATTCGGGAGATTCGGAGGAGAGGACATCGGGAAATGAACCGGTTTTGTTCTTACGCCAAGCAGATGGCGGTCGAGCATCGCAGCAGATTCTCAGCGCCCGCATCGACTTGGTTTTCGAGCCTCGACAGAGATCACAATCCCAGGACTGGTTCATTAGGGCCGAGGTCGGTGGCGCAAGTGAACTGAAGACCATCATTTTTTCGGCTGATGCAGTCAGGCAGCATTTCTACCCAGGAACCGCTCGCGATGGCCGTGAATGCCTCTACAAAGTTCTTTCGGCCGACAAGAGCGCCAACCTAGACGGTCTTCGCTTGGCGTGGAGAGTGAAGACGGTCGCGGCGCAGCTTTCCGGGGCAGTCGACACCAAGGTGAAAGCGGAGCGAGCCTTTAACCTGCTTGCCAATCCAGAGGTTCGTTCAGCCTACGATGCCTCGCTTCACGATGATGATGCTCCACTGCCGCTTCCTTTCGGTGCTGCGGGCTATTGCGTAGTCGCGGGGCAATTGTCGAAGGATGGGGAGACCTTTTTCGCTGATTCGATTTTGGCGTTCAAGCTCAACGTACAGCCCAAACGGTTCGAGGTGCTCCTGCGGCAATGCGAGTTCCTTCCCGACCGGATCCTGTTCAGGGATTCCAAGCGGAAGGTCGAGATTTGGCTAGACGCCGGTTTGCTCGAAGGGTTGCGGTGGGACTCGACTTGGAACAATTGGAAACCGTGGCTGCGCTCGCGGATCTCGATTGCTTCAGACTTTGTGGAGGCGCCCAAAGTTCACTTCGAGGACGGCGAGCGGGTTGTGACCTCTTGGTGGATTGCGCTACCTTCCCGAATCAGCGTAACGATGCCGGCGTCGCTCTCGGCGGACATCGAACGCGCTCGGACATTTCACGATTTACTGGGACGACATGCTGAAATTCTGACCAGGATTCGCGAACAAGTGGCGCGCGAGCCAGTGGAAGTCGGCACCGTTCAATTCTGGTTTGACGAACTGGATGCTGCTCCGGCGTTGAGACCTGAGTTCGCCACCTGGCAACCCGACTACGACGTGTTCTACTTTGACCAATTGCGGCGGCGGTCGCGGACGTGGTTTCTGTTCCGCGAGGAGTACCTCTTCGTCTTGCCCGGCGCAGTTGTTTCAGAGATTCCCATGGCCGGGCATGCCAGCTATATCTTCGCCGAACCTCCAGACATGGATCGCTTCCTGCGTCGATACAGAGGAGTGGCGCGAACCGATATTCGTATGAACAAAGACGGCGTAGCGACAGAACTTGGTTTTGTGCGGAGGGTATTACGTGGCACAAAAAAGAAGCGATGGCTGGCCGATGTGCTCAAGCATTCGACGACAGGAAAGGAAAACGAATATGGCCATAGTACCGATGAATGAGGAATTGAAGGAGATCATCTTGAGGGAACACCCGGCGGGCATCTGGGTGGTTCTGGCTGAGGAACTGCCTCAGGGTTTCGAGCCCGATTTGGGGGAGTTGACGGGACATCCCATAACCGAATTGAGTCAGGCGACCGAAAGCTGCTTCGTCCCGCGTTGACGCATGCGTCGCCAGATCGAGGGACTGACTGGCAGCGGCACCACTCGCGGGGTGGCCACGCTGACAAACGCACCATGGTGCTCGAGGTGGCCATAGCGGAACAGCCGGGTCAGCAGGGCGAGGGCATGATTCGCCAGGACCGAGTTCACAAACGGCTCTTGCCGTTCCAGTGCTTCGATTGCGCTGCAACTGGGGAGGTCGTCCCCGTCCATTGTGGTGTCGATGATTTCGGGAAATAGTTCTGCCGAGGTTCGAAGGCGTTCGGCGCTGCGACGATTTCTTCCATTGAGCGGCTGCCCCAGAACGAACTGCCCTCCATCCGATCCATTGCCCAAGTCCAGCCAGTATGCAACGCGGCTTCGCAAGCCTTGCACCTTCCGGTGAATCAGCGACCGGGCAGCGCGGGTGTCCACACAGCCGATGACGATGTCGAATGCACTGATGTCGGAACGTTCACTCAAATGCTCGGCCACAGCCGTCCAGTTCAAACCCCAAAACAGATTCAATCGGCTAATGGCAACGATCGCCTTGTTCAAGCCAATTTCTGAAACGCAGAATGGCTGGCGAACGGTATTCGTCGGCGAGATCGTGTCCCCGTCCAGGACCGTCACGGCAAGACCGGCGGCATGGCCGGAGACCAACATCGATTGATGAAGATAGGGCAGTCCCGCCGCGATGGCGCTACCGGTCCCGCCGCAACCGATAACGGCCACTCGAACAGGCCGCCGTAGCAAGTCGGCGGGTAATTGGTGCATGGCATCTCCTCAACAGCAGCGGCGAATCAAGTCAGAAAGCGTTTCGTTGGTCGGTACCAGACACTTTGCCGGAAACTCTCGGGAACCACTGCGGACTCGTTCCCAAACATCGAAGTATCCCTTTGGGCCTTGGATCAACCTCTTCATTCCGGTATGGTGGGTGAACTCACTCTCGAAGAATGCCTTCTCCCACTGTGCGAGCGCTGCAACGCCGGCCAGATCCGGAACTTTCATGCTGCCCAAACAGACCCGGCCCGTATCGCCATCTACATTCCAATAGGGAGCAATCATCAAAGGCGTGTCAGCGTTTGGCCGCCGATTCGTCGATAGCGCTCGAACCATCAGATCCTGACCTGAGGCGCACCAAAGCAGCGGAGGGTGCGAGAACTCCTCGCCGCTGAGACCAGTCGGCACCTCACCGCTATTGCGAAAGAACATACGTCGAGTACTCCGAGGGGACCACCAGACGACTAGATCAGAATTCCAGGCAAGGATATTATGCGGCAGTATTTCTGCTGCAATCGCCGTGCGCAGCTCGTGGCTCAGCGACTTGACAAACTCGGTCGTAAGTACTTTGGCTTCACTAAGGGCAGCACAGTGACTCGCCCCTTGCTTCGATTCATGCCAAACTGCGAACGCACATCCTCGGCCCGCGTACAAGAGTAGAGCACCCTTGAGTTCTACTTCTTGGGCGCGGCCTGCCTCAACATAGACCTTCATGATAATCCCTCGCCTTATGCACACCGTGGCTTTCAGTACTCCCTAGCGTCAGTCACGACCTTTGTCCCGATGCCCATTCAAAGTAACGCCTCAGGCCATTCGCATACCGAACGGAAGACGTTGCCTTCCACTCCTGCCTCAGCTCAGCCCGTAAAATTTCACCAAGGCGCAGATTTGGCATGCCTGGGCTCTCCCTCAAGGCATCTGCAACTATCAATACTGCTTGCTGCCGGAGGATTTCTCGCTTCGCTATCGCCTCAAAGACGTGCCGGTCGCGCAGATTCCTGGCCAATAATACCTGGCGGTCTTCAGATCTATTTACAAGGTGGAGCGCGACGGCATCGTAGATTGCATTTCGCATTCCGAGGCCAACGAGTTCTGTCTCGTTGGCCCCTTGCTTCCGTACCTTCCAAAGGTAATCCAATAGCCGCAAGAGAGTTTCTGGAGTTGCACAACCCAAAAACTTAACTGTCTTCGTACTACGGCCCTTTACAACCCCCATTTGCGCTCCCTTCCCGATAGGGCGATATACGAATGCACCTCGCTCTTCAAGGTGCCCGGAGAAGAGTAGCCACCGTTTTAGGTTCATCGCATATTGATGCACAACCTGTTTGGAGAGAGTTGTAGCTGGGCGAGTTCTTTCCACAATATCTGCTAAGTCATCATTAGTAATAATCGATTCACGATCAACCAGCGCTAACTCGCGGCATACAACGTGTCGAGATAATTGCGTATGAATATGCTCTGCCAAGCCTGCTGCGGTCGTAGATCGTATGTGCGATGCCAACCTATAACTGTCCTCAGCAACTCGATCGATTACTTGAAGCGCAACTAGATCACTCATTACGTTCACCCAGCCCCTTTCCGATCCTCCAACGGTTTCGGAGAGTCGCCTGGTTGAGGTCGTGCCCTCTTGGACGACAAGCTGCGCGGCACGAACGGCCGATCTGGGATCACGCTGAAACGTTCGAGCCCATGGGATCTGGGGGGCCCGTCCCTGCGTCAGATAATCCCTGAAAATATCCCAATAGATAACGTAGTTGAGACCGCTTCGAACAAGTAGGCGTTTTGAGAGAAGCGAGTTTGTCAAATCCGTGCTGAATAGCTCCTCCACCTCGCTAACGTAAGCTGGTGCCTTTTCCGCGACGTACTTGAGACATCGAATCTGCTCGGGCTTCAATCCGGCAAGATCTTCTTTGAACAGCGATTCGACGTCCAACTCACGTTCCAGCAGTGCGTACTGTGAAGCGGTAGTCTTAAGTCTATGCGCGACATGGACCAAGAGCTTCTTGAGGAGCCAAGGATACCCTTGACACTGCTCTGTAAGCCGTGTTCTTAGTGCCGGTACGAAGCGTACACCAAGCTGACCTTGGGCATGAGCGATAACCTTTGAGATGTCTCGTGGCCCAAATTGTCGAAGCCGGAAGTCTCGGCGACGGTCAGATAGAGAGTGCCAAAGATGATATGCGGGGTGTTGCTGAGGTAAAGACACATCCGTCTTCCACGCGAATCCAAGCAAGAGCGGCAGCCGCCTGCTATCAAGGTCCATGCTTAAGTCACGAATCGCATTAAACGTTTCAAAAAGGGCTTCTTTCGTAAACAACTCTTCAAACTGATCGAAGATAAGAACAATTACTGATCCTGTTTCTGAAAGGTGATTTGCCGCAGTCAGCAGATCTTTCGATTCCAGCGGATGGCTCAAACTGCCGATTTCATAGGGATTGTCGTTCGGGATGAGCCCTATCGCTGCTGCATCTGTGAATGCAAGGCGGAGCGCACCTGTCACGAAAGAGGCGCTCGTCGCAGAGCGGCTATCAACAGTCGTGCAGGAACAATTCGAAAGTCGTCTTCCGGATCTAATGATGTCTGCAAGCTTTAGCACGAGGGAGCTCTTTCCCCAGCCGCTCGGCCCCTGCATCGCAAATGTTCTGGTGGAGGTCTCTCCATACTGCACCTGATTTATGAAGGCCAGAACTTCCTGAATCACATCATCGCGTCCGACGAAGTCCGATGGACGAGCGGGCCGAAGGTCGTCCCATGCATCACCTGGAACTACCGGGGCGATTGGCGAGTGTACACTTGCCTTCTGCAGTAGTGACGTTCCTGCGCGGATCGGCAGATATTCAAGGGAAGCAAAACGATCTGAGATCCCAGCAACATCAATTGCCTTGTCTTCTGCGAGCAAGTCTCCCGTCGCCGCATCGAGAACTGTAAAGTACGTAGGAAGTCCGTCCTGCAGAATCTCGATAAACCAATACTTGCCACGTCCCGACCACACGAGGGTCGCATCACCGAAAGGCTTTGCAGTGCAGTCGTGCTTCGCTAGCGCCAAGATAGGAGAAACAACTGCCTTTTGGTCTATCAGTATTTCAGCAAGCCGTTCTGGGGGAAACCAAGAAAATCTTGAAGCCTGCTCACGGTCGTTTTGAATTTCTTCCCACTGTCCACGTCCGTCCTTGCTAAGGTCGCTGGTAGAGAACAACCAGCCTGCATCAGCTTTACGTAGAAACACATTCCCGATCAACTTCGAAATGGTATCTGCGGGCAAGGAATCTCTTTGTGCCTTGCACTCAACCAGAATGGTCCGGGGTTGATCCAAGCTTTTGGCCAAAAGATCGATTTCCATACCCGTCACTCTGAGGCGCTCCCGAACTTCAAATCGCATGGGGCGCAAAAGATCCGCCACGAAATTCTCAAAAAACCGTCCACGTTCGTCATTCGTTGATTCCTCTGGGAGGTGGAGAAGGATGTGATTTCGCTGCAAAAGTAACCTCGACATCCAGTTTAGTTCCGACGCCGTTTTCTTGTCGGATTCGCCAAGATGAACCATAGTGCAAGCGGATCCTTCAAGAGTGTTTGCTAATCGATTGCAGAAGATGATTTGAGAATGCCTGCGCCAAGCGCGAGAGTCTGGCATAGCTGTCGCATTTGTGCGAACGCAGCCGAGAGGGTTCGCGATTGGGCTCCGTCGAAGGGCAGTATCAAGTTCGCCTCGGGGGTTACTTCAAGCATTCCTAGCGATTCTTCATCGAAAGATCCTTCGATGGCATCTTGCTGCTCGAAGACTACTACCAGGGCCGGAACGGGCTCGCCGCAGTCGGTCAGGAGATCGCGTGTTTCGTCCTCAATGACTGGAAGGTCAGCTGAGTTGGACATGCGAGCCAGTTCGACCGCCTGTTCCATGAGCTGTTGCGCACGGTCGTCCTTGAGGGTGTTCATGACTCGGGCGAGTCCGCGCGCACTGAGCGGCTTGCGTCGAACGCATTCGGGGATGGAGGCTTCGATGTTGGGTAGTTCGATCCGGTCGGATTCGGGATCATCCTCAGACCATTCGCGTAGGCGGTCCATGCGATCTAGGGCGTCCCGGTAGTCGTACACTCGGATCCAGCGATTCAGGCCGCCGAGGAACAGGTTTAAGAATGTTGAGGGGAGCCTTGGATGAGCCGCTTCCAAGAGCCGCAGGGTTGGGCCGAGTACAACGTAGCCAGCGGATTCGGGTTCGATCGCTAGGAACATTCGTGAGATGTCGCCGGACGCCGCTGGCTGACCGTAGCAGTAACGGTCCAAGCTGGTGGAGAGGACCACGTCGAGGAAGAAGTGCTCCTGGATCTTCGCGCGGCCGTGGTCGTCGAGCCAGCGGTTGAGGGATCGCTGGATGAAGGTAGTGGCGCTTCCGCCGGAGGCCGCCCATTCGTCGGCGTAGCCAATACCAGCCTCGAGAAAGTTGAGGGCGAGCTTTGCGGCGGTGCGCTCACCTTCAACCAACCGAAACTCCGTGGGCACCGGGCGGCCATCGGGAAGGCTGAGGCGCGGGATGGTCCACCCGGCGCCTTTGGGCATCAGAGCGGCTGGATCCAGCCGGGTGGTGGAGGCAGTCGGGTTCGTCCACGTCCGCCGAGAGATGCCTGTACGGCGTCGCGGATGATCTTTGATGCGAGTTGCCAATCGGGACATTCCATGTACCTCTCCAACGGTGATTGCTGCTCGGTTGGCCGGCCCTCCGCGAGTTGTTTCAATTCGCGGATGACCTCAGCTTTGAGCTTGCGACTTTGGCGGCGCATGGGTCACCCTTTGCTGCCGATCGCGCGCTCAAAGGAATAGCGCATCTTGTCACCAACGGCTTCTGGCCCATTGACGACAGCGGTGGCCAGTTCGGGATACTGAGCCGAGTAAAGCGCCTTGACTTCATCGACGCTCATGTTCGGATTGGGATCCGGCAGGCGAATGCCGTTGAAGGTGAAGAGCCGGGTCATTTTGGCAATGCTGAGGGGCATGATGGTTTAATCTCCTTCCTCGGCTGGCGTGTCGAACAGGTTGAGGGGTTGCGGCTCGGGCTTCTTGCCGCCGTTGCCGACGGTCTTGTGCTTCTTGCTTGCCTCATCGCGGGCGGCGCGCTCAGCTGCGGCCAACTCCTTCTGAATTGCAGAAAGATTGGAATGCAGCCGGACCTGGGCGGCAACGAAGCTTGCAACCTGGGGCACGAGTTCGACATCGAGTTCGGCTGCGTTGCCGCAGACTGAAAGCGGCGTGGTCAGGGCCTGGTTTTCACCTTCTTTGAGTAGCCGCGGACAGATGTTGACCTGCAACTGGTCGCCGTCTTCTAGTTTGGAGACGGTTATGAGAATCGCGCGTTGCGCCAACAGGGGCAAGAGCTGCGAGAACAGTCCTGGGATCGGGGTGATGTCTGTCATGGGATGCCTCAGAAGGGCAGGTCATCGTCATCGGTTTCGGGCTGCTGGGCAGGCTTACCGGGATGGGCAGGCGCGGGCGACTCTTCTTTGCGGGCCGAGCCGAGGAAGGTGACTTTCTCGGCGATGACTTGCATGATGTGGTGCTGGGTACCTTCCTTGTCGGCATACTCGCGCGTTTGCACGCGGCCCACGACGGCGACTGTCCGGCCGCGCTCGATGTAGGCAGCGCAGTTCTCTGACAGGCCATTGAAGGCCACTACAGGGAACCACGTCACCCGCTCACGCTTTTCGCCGTTGCTCTTCCATTGCTCGTTGACGGCGACCGAGAACCGGCAGTACGGTTGGTTGTTCTGGCCGTAACTGAGTTCCGGGGCGGCGCCGACGTTGCCGACAATCGTGATCTGATTGAGTCCGCTCATTGTTTTGTTGCTCCTGAAATGAAAATGGCCGGGCGAGCCCGGCTTTGGGGTTTTGGAATGCGCAGGCGATAGATTCGCCTGCGCAGAATCAAGATTAAGGACGGATTGTACCGCACCCGATTGTTTGGACACACCTTTGTTCATGCTGCAATCGCCTGAAAGTACTCGCAGCGGGCTTGGGCTGGGGCGCGATACCCTAGTTTTCCAACCAGCCACTGCTGGTTGTAGTTGGCGATGAAAGCAGCGACGGCCAAGCGGACATCCTGGATGTTTTGAAATACCCGTCCATAGATGACCTGTTCTTTCAGGGTCCGGTTGAATCGTTCCGCCACCCCGTTGGTTTCTGGCTCTGACACAAAAGCAAAACTGGGCTGGATCCCCCAGAAACGGACCTGCTTTAAAAAGTGATCCGACAGATACTGCGTGCCATGATCCATACGAAGCGAAAGCCCGCGCGCCACGCCCGCCCGGACACCACCATAGATGGCAGTGAGAGCCATCGCGATGGGCTCCAGAGCGGCATAGCGGGTGCCCCGCTTAACCACATGCCAGCCGACACACTCTGCGCTCCAGTGCTCAACCGCCGAGAACAGCCAAACGTAGCCGTCCTCGACTGTCAGAATCCGAGTCCCATCGGTACCCCACATCACATTGGGCGCCTCGGTTGTGATGGTGCCGGTGTGCTTTTCGCCCGTCGCCTTCCGGCATCGATACGGGCTCAAGAGCCGGTTTTCCCGCATGATCCGGAGAACCCGCTTCCGCGAGACGCGCACCTCATCGACGACTCGCAACCGCGCCCATACCTTGCGGTGGCCCTCGCCCTGGAAGGGAGAGCGATCCAGATCAGCCTGAATCTTGCCCAGCAGTTCGATATCGGTCAGCTTCGTCTTTGGGCCCCGCTTCTGATCCGGTGGTGCCGACTCCGCGATGGCAGGGGTGTTGTTGCGCCGCCAGGCATAGAAGCTCGAACGCGGCTGTTCCCAGATGGAACAGACGCGCTCCACACCGTATGGCTTGGCTGAGGTTAGGGAGATTGTTGCGCTCAAGTTCTCAATCTCCCCTTGGCTAAAGGGCCGGGCCTCCGCGTCTTCTCGCGGAGCAGTTCGATGTCCATCATCAACTCGCCGATTTTGCTGCGGGCCGACTGCAACTCTTTCTCCAGCGGATCCCCCTCCCGCTCCCGGAGGCTGGCATCAATGCCCGCCAGGGCCTTGTTCTTCCACTCCTCCAGGCGATAGATCTCTACGCCCAGCTCACGGGCCAAGGCTTCCATGGACTCCCCTCGAAGCAGCCGCAGCGCCACCTCACGTTTTCGCGTGACGCTCCAACGCTGATTCGGTCCAAGCGGGCCAGTCGCGGCGGCCGGTTCCGAGACGGTGGGCATCGCCCTTCGGGCTCCTCCCACCGTCTCGGAACTGATAGTGTATTTCTTTTCTTCCATTACGTTCAGTCTCCTTGAATCTCGGTCATTAACCCAACCTTGTGTCCAAAAAAACCGGGTCCCCTATAGATTAAGGACGGATTCGTTCTGCCAACCTTGCGTAAGCTAAGGGCATGAGGAGTTTAGACAAGCGAAGATTTGCAGCGCTTGAAAAAGACGATTCGGGTCTTTTGGAGGAGATCCGGAGCGTTCTGACCACGCAGGTAAGCGCCAATCCATACGGCGATGACAGTAGCTTTGCCCAGAGCATCGCCACACTGCCGCGTGGGCTCAAGGCGATGGCAGCGACCCATTGGCTCGATATAAGCCTCACGCTCGATAGCATCACTTGGCACTTCGGGAATTTCGGGGAACCAGGGCTCGTGAAGGCAACTGAAGAGGGGCTTCGCGAACTCGGACTGGAAGAACTTGCTGATTGCTTTGCGGAAGCGAGGGACCTAATGGTTCCGCTGCTGGCTCAACGGGTAGTCGGCGAAGGAGACGCCTACGAAGTCCTTCAGAAAGCAGGCCTCAAGGAGCGAGCCGATGAAATCGATAGCAGGGCTTGGGCACTGGACAATCTGGGGCCTGAAAGATCGCTGATCTATGAGTCTTGGATTCGTTACACCCGAAAAAAACCTGAGCTCGTCTTCAACCTTTCTGATACTCCTGCAGAGGGAAGCTAGCGGTTGTAGATCTGACTTTACTCCTCGTCGAACCGGAACTTCCGGCCGCCGGTCTTCGTGAGCATAGTGTCGAGTTGCGAAGCGAGCCCTTCCATGCCCGATTGGACCCGGGCGCGGAGTTCTCCCGTTGATCGCAGGTCATCCGCCTCCACTCCTTGAAGGAGCGTGCGGGCCTGGTTCACGAGCCCTTGCAGCTCCGCATCATCGGTGACGTTGCGGAATTCGAAGTTGGCCAAGAACTCGACCAGGTTCGACACGGTGGATTCCTTGAAGCGGACGGGCTTGCCGTCCTCGCCGACCTTCAAGCGCTCCGCCATGTGCTGCACCAGCTTGGCCATGGTTTCACGCAGGACCTGCTGGATCTCCGATGACGCTTCGGCCATGCGTTTTGCCGCCTTTTCCCGTTCCTGCTGCCATACCTCCTGAGAGATACCCTTCAGTTGGTCTGGTACACCGAAGCTGACGTATTGCCACGCGAAGCCAAACTCGCGTTCAACGTCGCTGGCCGGCGGATAGTCCGTCGGGTTGTAGAGGCCACGCAAACGCTTCGCCGCTTCGTGGCAGAGGACCGGGTAGGCGGCTAGGAAGGCTTTCACCAGTTCCTGCCGCTGGGTGGCAAAGTGGCGGAGCTTCTCTTCCACCACTTCGATCGCAGCAACCGGCAGCAGATGAATTCCCACCTCAAAGGGGAGGCAGATGTTGTAGAGGAAACGGCGGACCTCGCCGTCGAAGCGGCCAATCGCCTTGAGTTCGGCGGAATCGAGCAGGTGCTTGGAGACGCGGAGAAGATCTTTGTCCGCGTCGGCCTCAATCTGCGAGGTGGAAACCTTGCGGGTGTTGCCCATCGTGGAAAGTCGAACTTTGATGCAGACAGTCTTCCGCGCGAGATCGAGAACGGGGTCATGAATGGGAACCAGCGGCGGCGGAGTCGGCGGGACGCCGCCCTCGCAGTTGCTTCCGGGGATTAACGGCATCGGGACAGCGAGCGCCGCCGCGGCAGACGAAAAGAGACTGCTTTGTGTAGCCATAGGTGGCCTCCAGAATGTTGGGTTGGAATGGATCAGTCGAGAACGGGTGAGCCGAGAATGGGGAAGCCGGTGATTTGGGTCAGTCCGGTGTCGTCGATTTGGATCTCGACAGACTGTTCCGCGAAGTCGGCCCTTGAATAGCGTGAGGTGTAGAGGTGAAGCGTTTGGTTGGTGGAGGAGACCATGGCGTTTGTTCCAGGACGCCTGGGGTTGTAGCGACCGAGGACGGCGAAGTCCAGGTAGTTCCGAATGGCCAACCAATCGGTGCTGTACAGCTCCCGTTCGGAGTAGCCGGAGAACAGCCCGAAGCTTAGGGCAGGGTCGGCGGCTTTTAGTTGGTGGAGCAACTCCAATATCGCCGGCGCTTGCTCCATAGGTTCGCCGCCGCTGATTGTCAGCCCCTCGACGGGGTTCTTGCGGCTAAGCTTAGCGAACCATTCGACGATTTCCGGAACCTTGCGCTCAAAGCCGAAGAGCGGATTGTGTGTTTGTGGATTCCAGCAACCGGGACATTGGAGGGAGCAGCCCTGAGTCCAGATCACCGCTCTCCAGCCGGGGCCGTTCACGGTACTGCACTCCATCAATGAATGAATGCGGAGTGTCATGCGGTTCAGCCTTGTTTAGCGTGGAGAACCTTGCGCCCCTCAACGGTGAGCACATGGTAATCGCGCTTCTGCCGGTTCACAACGAGCGAGTCCTCGCCCCGAAACGCTTCGGCTACATCGCCGCAGCCTTTGCCCTGAAAGCCTTTGAGATCCAGCGAGCTATTGCCCTGGTCGTCGATTTCGATTGTGATGATCTTTTCACCCATGTGGAACCTCCTCAGAGAACGGCGAAGCGGAGTTGTACCTTTTTGCCGGCTTGGGTCTCAACGACCTGCCGACCCAAGAACCGATAGCCCTTCGCCTTCGCGACCGCCATCGTTTGACGCTCCTTGTAGGTTTGGGCGACTCGGCCCAGCCAGGCGTCATCGAACCCGATGCCACGGTCGAATTCGCTAATGAGGGCACGGTACACGCCGTTCGCGTCACGGGCAAAGCCAATGTCGTTGCTCGCCGAATTGAGTTGTCGGCGGCGGATGACGATGTTCGCCTTTTCGGGGCGTTCGTCGCCGAGATAGCCGTAGAGGCTTAGACCTTCGCCAGAAACATCTGGACTGAAGCCCAGGTCGCGTAGCGCCTCCAGAAGGAAACGCTCGTCGGACAGAACTGTTCGTAATTCTTCGTATTTGCTCATGGGAAGCTCCAAGGAACGCTTTGCATCAGCTGATTGTTTGCCCAGCCGCCGATCCTACTACGGGGGGTGTTAACTTCAACCGGGATCACGTGCTTATACCCCGGCGGGGAAACTTGCCGACAAGAGCGGCCTAGTAACAGAGGTAGCGGAAACACTAAAATGAGTTATGGAAACCCGAATACCATTGCCGGAACCGGATCGATGGGACTTCACTCACACGACTGCGAAAGCGGCACTTTCGGCGCTGCCGGTCGTGGGAGGGCCTGCAGCTGAATTCTTCAATTCGATCCTTGCACCGCCTCTGTCCAAGAGAAGAGACCAATGGTTTCAGAAGCTCGCTCAAGATGTCGATGCACTATCCAAAACAGTCGACGAGTTCCAGCCCGAGCGTCTCGCGGAAAACGAGGCGTTTGTCTCGGCTTTACTAGTCGCTTCCCGCATGGCTGTCACAACACACAAGACCGAAAAGATCGAAGCCCTCCGCAATGCTGTCCTCAATATCGCATTAGGAAAAGAACCTGACGAAAACCTTCAAGAGATGTTCCTTGGCTACGTGGATAGGCTCACCGAATGGCATCTCAGGGTACTTCGGTTCTTTGATTCGCCAACCGCGTTTGTCGGTCCGAATACATTGGGTTCAGGAGCTCTTTCGCATGTTCTCGAACGAACATTCCCTGAACTCCGCGGTAGAAGGGAATTTTACGACCAAGTCGCGAGAGATCTTCACTCGCTTGGTTTCCTGAACTCAGCGGCAGATGTCCTGCATGTGATGATGTCTGACCATGGCCTTCAAGCGAGCCGGACCACGCCCACAGGCGAAAGGTTTTTGAACTTCATCCGATCGCCCTTGGAGTCGTGATGGCCTGTTCGTCCTTTTGAGTGCCAAGGGATGCAGACTTCGCTTTTTCGTATGAGAAGACTAAAGTCTGAATGGGAGCAAGACAATCATCGGGTCAATGACACCCCGCAGGCCTTATTCGCCGATGGAGCGAAATGCCCTACGACCGACAGCATGCAGTGTCTCTAGATTTGCTGCAGCGAAAATGCCTGGGGCGCAAGCACTAAGGAAGCGCCCTGATGCCTGGCTCCGCAGGGCCTCAATCTGATCTGCCGCTGAGCGGGAGACTGGGACGATATAGGCTGCCGAATCGCGCAAGGACAGCTTTAGCCGCCATGCCTTGCGGCAGCATTCCTTGATTTCTGCGCCGGTCCAGCCGTCGTCGTCTGGGCGCTCTCCGAACACGTGCCAACGCTGCTGGTAAATGTCCCAGATGGCTTCGCGCTCCTCGGCGGTCGGCAAGTCAAAGAAGAAGGTCCCCA
>JADCJL010000131.1 GCA_020247055.1 Acidobacteriaceae bacterium
CGTCGAACACCGTTTCGGCCCTCACGCTCGACCACTACTTTGAATACTCCGGCGGCATGGTGATGGCCATCCGCGACACCACCGGGCAGAACGCCGCCGCCTATCTGGCCGATACGCGCGACGCCAACAAAGCCCGCGTCAAAACCGTCGAAGACGCCCTGGCCGCCGATCTTCGCGCGCTCTACTGGAACCGGAAATGGATCGACGGCATGAAGCAGAACGACTTCTCCGGCGCCTCGGAGATCGCCAAGCTCGCCTCCAATCTCTACGGCTGGCAGGTCACCAAACCCGACGCGGTCAAAGGCTACATGTGGGACGAGGTCTACCGCATCTACGTCGAAGACCGCGACAATCTCGGCATCAAAGAGTGGTTTGACAAGAAGAACCCGTTCGCCTTCCAGAACCTCTCGGCCACGCTGCTTGAAACCGCGCGCCAAGGCTACTGGAAGCCCGATGCGCAGGTGCTCGCCACGCTGGCGCAGGCCTATGCGCAGTCGGTGGCGGCGCACGGCACCTCCGGCGGAGAACGCACCACCGGCAACAACGCCCTCCAGCGTTTCGTGCAGCAACAGTTGAATGCCCCGGGCAACAGCAACGGCCAGCAACTCTCCCGCCGCTACGCCGAGGCTCTCAGCCGCGCCAACACTGGCCAACAGTCCAGCGCCATCGTGGCCGGCCAGCGGCTCGTGCGCGAAATGGCCGCGCCGGCTGTGCCCGCCGCGGTGCGCAACTCTCTTCTCGGTGGCCTGGTGGCTGTCTGCCTCGCCGCCCTTTTCTACTTCGGAACTCGCAGGAAAAACTCATGAAGCTCCTCTTTAGTCTGCTCTACCTCGCCTCGGCCGCTCTCGCGCAAGGGGTCAACGCCTATCTGTCGGGAACCATCCTTGACCCCTCCGATAAACCCGTCTCGGACGCCACCATCCGCGTGACCGCGCTCAACAGCAACCAGACGCTCCTGGGCCGTTCCACCGACGCCGGCCTGTTTCGCATCAACGGACTGGCCTCGGGCAACTACTCGCTGACGATCGAAAAGGAGGGCTTCAAACCCTACCGGCTCGCCTCGCTCGACTTGATCGTCGGCCAGGAGGTGAATCGGACGATTCGCCTGGAGATCGGCACCGTGCAGGAGGCCATGGTCGTCACGGATGCCATCGCCGAAATTGAACGCGTCGCCTCGAACGGCGTCCGGGGTTCCAACTACTCGCCGCGCGAGGTGACCAACATCCCGATGATCGCCAGTGGCCAGGGGCGCAACTATCGCGCCCTGGCTTACCAAACCCCCGGCGTCGGCTTCACCTCCGCCGCCCACGCGCCCTTCACCGTGAACGGCAACCGCCCCATCGGCGCCGTCAACACCATGGTCGATTCGGCCGAGTACAACGATCCCGTATCCGGCAACCTGCTCGGCCGCGGCCTGACCGAACAGCCCGTCTCCATGGAGACCGTCGAAGCGTTTGAGATGCAGACCTCCAACTTTAAAGCCGAGTTCGGCCGCGCCTCGGGCGCCGTCGTCAATCTGGTCACCAAACAGGGCGGCAACGAGTGGCACGGGTCGGCCTACTACCTCCTGCAGAACGAAGCCTTCAACTCCCGCAACCCGCTGCTGACTGCGCGCAATCCGGTACGCGTGAACATGCCCGGCATCACCCTCGGCGGGCCTCTCAAGAAAGACCGCCTCTTCTTCTTCGGCGGTTACGAAGTCAATGTCCGCAACGCCTACCGCTCCTCGTCCACCATCACCACACTCACCGCCGCCGAACGCGCCCGCGCCGTCCCGGCCGTCCAGCCCCTGCTGGCCTTCTATCCCGAACCCAACATCCCCGGCACCAATCTGCAGAGCGCCGCCGTCTCCAGCCCCACTACGACGCTCACCGGCATCGTCCGGCTCGACTACCAGATCAACGCGCAACACCGCCTGTCCGCCCGCCGCAACTGGGTCAACGCCATCGGCCCCACCCGCGACCGCGTCCAGGCCGGCAATGCCGACACCATCAATCACTCCCACTCCTCGGTCGTTAGCCTGGATTCCACCCTCTCGCCCCGCGCCTTCAACCAGTTTCGCGGCACCTATTCGAGCTACTATTCGAAGGTCACGCCCAACTCGCCTGTGCTCGGCAATCCGGCCATCAACGGCACCATCGGTCTGCTGCTCGTCACCGGCCTGCCCCGGCTCGGCACCTTCATCCCCCCCACCGAGACCCGCACCCACAACTACACCTTCGCCGACGATCTCAGCTACAGCGTCGGCAAACACATCTTCAAGGCCGGGGTGATCGGACGCGTGATTCAATACAACTCCACCAGCGACCGTAACTTCAATGGCACCCTGATCTTCCCCTCGGTCCCGGCGTTTCTGGCCGGCACGCCGCTCACTTACTCCCGCGCTGTCGGCATCAGCCGCATCGACCAGCGCAACCGTGAACTCGGCTGGTACCTGCAGGACGACTGGCGCCTCACTCGCACCTTCACCCTGAACCTCGGTGTCCGCCATGAATACTACGGCGTACCCACGGAACAGGCCGGCCGCCTGACGCAGTCCTACGCGGCCGACCGCAACAACTTCGCCCCGCGCCTTGGCTTCGCCTGGGATCTGCAGGGCAAGTCCACCACCATCCTCCGCGGCGGCTACGGTCTCTTCTATTCGCCGCTTCAAATGGACTTCATCGCCCAGTCGCGCTTCACCCCACCGCAGGTCACCACCTTCTCCCGTTTCCAGCCCCGCTTCCCCGACCTGCTCGCCGGCGCCGTCATCGGCTCGGATAGCTACCTGGTCGACCGTAGCCTGGTCAATCCCTACGTCCAGAACTGGAACCTCACCGTCGAACGGCAGTTGTTCACGCGCGGCAGCGTGCTGAGCCTGGCCTATGTCGGCAACCGTGGCCTGAAACTCCCCCGCACCCTGTTGCCCAACGGCGGCCAGAACCTCCTGCCGGCTCTACGCCCGAATCCCGCTCAAGGCGTGGTCACTTATCTCACCTCCGGCGTCAGTTCGAACTACCACTCCTTCCAGACCGCACTTAACTTCAAGGTCGGGCGCCGGTTGACCCTCCGTTCCAGCTACTCTTTCTCGAGGGCTATCGACAACGCCTCCGATACCACCCTGCTACCCATCGATGACCGCAACCTGCGCCTCGACCGCGCCGTCTCCGACTTCCACCACCCGCATCTGCTTAACTTCTACTCCGTCTACGATCTGCCGTTCTTCGCGCGCCA
>JADCJL010000132.1 GCA_020247055.1 Acidobacteriaceae bacterium
AGGAGAAACGCCGCCATGACCGTTGCCATTGAAGCCCGCGCCGACATGCTGAAAGCCGCGCTTATGTTCATCAGCCGCGAGCCGACCCGCTACTATCTCGGAGGTGTCTATGTTGACCCTGCCGGCCTTGCCGTCTCGACTGACGGCCACCGCATGTTCGTGGGCGCCCTGGTCCCCGATGATGAGCGCGCGACCCTGCCCGCGTTCGACGGGTGGACAATCCCCGGCGAGGCCCTGAAGCGCGCCTTGCAGGGCTTCAAGCCGCCGCGCGGCAAGGTCGATCCGCGCATCACCATTTCGCCGGAGCGTGTCGGGGACGTCGCCTGTAAGCCGATTGACGGCAGTTTCCCCGACTGGCGCCGCGTGATCCCCGAAGCCGCCGCCATGGACGGCGCCGCCGCGCAATATCAAGGCGAGTACCTGGCCGACTTCGACAAGGCCGCGGTCCTGCTACGTGGCGACCGCAGGGGGCAATGTCGCGTCTATCAGGACGGCCAGAACCCGGCCCTTGTGTCGTTCGGGGAGCGGGGCAATTACACCGGAGGCCCTATCCGCGTGCCCGTCCCCGCGTTCGGTGTGCTTATGCCTCTGCGCGACCTTGAAGGCGTCAAGCCACCCTTCACCGCCCTTTCCATCCTGAAGCGCCCGGCCTAGCGCCGCCACCCCCTCACAGGAGACTAACCCCCATGATCGCCACCCCTGACACCCACGCCCGCGGCAACGCGGACAACTGGCTAATCGCCATCCGCGAGCTTGTCGCCGCCCTGGACGCCGCCTATGACGTTTCTGAACGGGACGGGACGCAATACGATATCGAAACCGCGCAAACGGCCATCCATGAAGCGCCCCTGTCCGTCGAAGTCCGTTCCGGCTGGTATCGGCCCTGCGACGCCAACCCCGAACCGGAGGAATACCGGATCCTCCTGACGTGGGGCGGGCCAGCGGCGCAGATCACCGGCCAGCTTGACACCTACGGCCAGCCCGACACCGCCCGCCTTGAGTATCAGAACTGGGCCACGCCCTGGACTGCGCGCCCGCTCACAAACGAGGAGCGGGAAGACGTCCTGACCTTCGCGCAACAGTTCTATTACGGGGAATGATCGCTATGACCTACGGCTACAACGTCACCGTGTCCCGCGACCGTCCCGCCAGCCAATGGGGGCCGGGAACCTACCGCGCCCGCCACGTCTCCGGCCCCTCTGTAACCTATCCCGGGGGAGAGGGACCCGCCGGCCACAAGCGCGCCGTGTACGCACTGGCCCGTCGCATGGGCTACCAGAACCCGCGGATTCAAGATTGGGGGTTCTCCCCCTCCGGCAAGACCGCCCGTTTTGACCTGATCGAAAGGTGATCGCTATGCCCCGCCCATACTGCCAACAGCCGACCGCGTGCCGGGCCAAAGGCGCCGGGCATTGCCGGAGGCGCAACGGGAGGCGCCAAGCCGACGAAGCGCGCCGCGACGACTTGGGCTTTTCGTGGCGGATCAGCAAACCGGTCCGCCTCCTGTCGGTACGGGTTCAGGAGGCCACTCGCACAGCTACCGATTGACACCCGCCACAAGTTCAGCCTTTACTTGCCACAGTTGGCCCGCGCCGGAAACGGTAGCGGGCCGGAGGCAGTAGGAGGGCCAGCCCGGCCCGCTCACAGGAGACACCGCACTATGACCGACCCGGTCAACGCTCACATCGCCGCGCACCGCGGCAAGATCACCGACTACGTGGCCACTGTTACGCCCGCCATCCGCATGGCAGACGGCGAGGAGGTGTCCGTACAGGCGAGCGCCCATCACTATTGCTCGCCCCGCAACAACGCCGGCCCCTACACCCATTTCGAGGTGTGGTGCTGGCCGGAGATCGAGACGCCGCCCGAGTTCGAGGCGTGGTGCTGGCCGGAGATCGAGACGCCGCCCGAGTTCGAGGCGTGCGGCGGGTTCGCAGATGAGCCCGCCGCCTATGTCCCGCTTGCGGACGTCTTGGCCTACATCGCCCGCCACGGCGGCTTTGCCGTCTAGCCACAGGAGACACCGATGCTTTACGTAGTCGTTGACCGATCCGGCGAGCCCATCGCCGAGGGCTTGACCGAGGCCGAAGCCGGCCACGAGATCCTGACGCACGACAGTGCGCGATATGAGATCCGCGCTGACGAGGACGGCGAGGGCTGGATTCTCTGGAGCAAGTCGCTGAATGGCCGTTGGACTCAATGCGTCTTCGGATCATGGCAGACCGACCGGGACGCCGCTGAGGCCGTGATCCTGGCCGAGGTTGTTCGGGCCGCCGACACTTTCAACGGCTGGACCGCCGAGGCCATCCCACAAACTGAGTGGGATGAGATGCAGACCCGGCTTGCTGCGGAGGGCGTAGAGTGACCCGCGCCGAAGCTGCCCGCGTCCTGATCGCCTCCGGCCTCTCAGCCGCCAAGGCGCACGAAATCGCCCTCGACTATGAGCGGGGCGACAAATACGCCGCCGCCTTCGTCCAGATCGCCGCCAACAACCACCCACCCGCGCCCGGCCTGCTGGCCGACGTAACTGCATAGGAGAACGACCAATGAACCCCGCAATTGAAACCCTCGTCGCCAAGTGGGCAGAGCCCGAAGGCGTCCCGTTCAAGGGCCAGCTTATCAGCCCTGACGGCTGCATGTGTGCTCAGGGACAAGCACTGCACTACATCGGCGGCTGGAGCCCCGACCAACTCCGCTACGCAAACCAAGAGGTGGCGGATCGAGAGACTGCCCGCCTGCTCGACATCAGCGTGGCCCACGCAGTTCTGCTCCGGCGGGTCAACGACGGCAGGCCCGGCGCACCCTCTGTCGTCCTGACCGACCCGGCTCAGGTTCTCGGAGATCAGGCCGATACAGTCCTGGCGTTCTGGCGTTATCTCGACCGGATGGCGCCAGCCCAATGGGACGCCGCAGGGGGCGCCGCACGGGCCGCCGCAGTGGACGCCGCAGGGGTCGCCACCAACGAAATCCAGGGCGCGCGCATCCTGCGTGAGCGCGGTCGGCCCTTCACCTTCCTGCCCATGTTCGGATTTGATGACCCCGAGGCGG